>JBEAWD010000060.1:0-18109 GCA_041160585.1 Pseudomonadota bacterium
GATTGGCCGGGCCCAGCAGGTTGCCGATGTCGCGCACCGCCAGGCCGTGGGCCTGCAGCGCCGGCTGCAAACCGGCCACCCGCAAGGCCTCGGGGCCCATCGAAGCACCCCGCGCGCCGGCGCCGATGTCGGTGGGCGCACCGATCAGAACGGCTTGTGTCGTGGGCATGGCCTCAGGTCCTCCTGCCGAAGATGGCCGTTCCGACACGCACCAGCGTGGCGCCTTCGGCAATGGCGGCTTCCAGATCATCGCTCATGCCCATGCTCAGCACGGGCAGGTGCAGCCGGGGGTCGGCGGCCTGCAGTGCATCGCGCAGCTCGCGCAAGGCGCGGTGGGGCGCTCGCCTGGCGGCCTCGTCCGAAGCAGGCTCGGGAATGGACATCAGGCCTCGCAGGGACAGTCGCGGCAAGGCGTTGACGGCCTGCGCCAGCGGCAGCACAGCGGCCGGCGTCACCCCCGACTTGCTGACCTCGCCACTGATGTTGACCTGCAGACACACCTGCAGCGGCGGCAGGCCATCCGGGCGCTGATCCGACAGGCGCTGCGCGATCTTCAGGCGGTCCACGCTGTGCACCCAATCGAAATGCGCAGCCACTTCGCGCGTCTTGTTGCCCTGCAAGGGGCCGATCAGGTGCCACTCCAACGGCGCCGAGGAGTCGGCTTGCCCGCGCGGGTTCACAGACGGATCCGGGTTCAGGTGCCGGCGCAGTTGCTGGATCTTGTCGATGCCTTCCTGCACATAGTTCTCGCCGAAGGCCCGCTGGCCGGCCCGCGCCGCCTGGGCCACGGCCTGCCAGGGCTGTGTCTTGCTCACGGCCAAGAGCTGCACCCCCATCGGAGGGCGGCCACAGGCCTCGCAGGCCCGCGAAATCCGCTCCTGGGTGTGTGCCAGGGCCTGGGGAATGCTTTCCATAATCAAACGAGCGTACCGCAGCGCGGCCCTTGATGCGAGGCATGCCCGAACCCACCATGCACATCACCGACCTACTGGCTGAAGCCGTGGAGCGGCATGCCTCGGATCTGCACGTGGCGGCCGGCTTGCCGCCCCTGCTGCGGGTGCATGGCAGCCTCGTGCGCGCGGGCGAATCGGACTTGGACGGCGATGGGGTGATGGCGCTGCTCAGGCCGCTCATGAACGCGCAGCAACTGCACACGCTTGCGCATCAGCGCGAAGTGGACTTCGCCCACGAGCAACCGGGGTTGGCGCGGTTTCGGGTGAACGCCTTCCACCAACGGCGCGGCCCGTCGGCCGCCATTCGGGTGGTGCCGGCGCAGACCCCCACGCTCGACAGCCTGCAGGCCCCTTCAGAGCTGCGTGAGCTGGCCCTGCTGCAGCGCGGTCTGGTGCTGTTCACCGGTCCGACCGGTTCGGGCAAGAGTACCTCGATGGCGGCCCTGGTCGACCACCGCAACCGCCATGAGTATGGGCACATCCTGACCCTTGAAGACCCCATCGAGTTTGTGCACGAGAGCCAACGCAGCCTGGTCAACCAGCGCGAGGTGGGCACGCACACCCTGGGCTACGCGCAGGCCCTTCGCTCGGCATTGCGCGAAGACCCGGACGTGATCCTGGTGGGCGAACTGCGCGACCTGGACACCATTCGGTTGGCCCTGACCGCCGCCGAAACCGGCCACCTGGTGCTGGCCACCCTGCACGCCAGCAGCGCGCCCCAATCGGTGGACCGTCTGGTCGATGTGTTCCCGGCGGGCGAGAAGGACATGGTGCGGGTGATGCTGTCGGAGTCGCTGCAAGGCGTGGTGGCGCAAACCCTGTGCAAGACCACCGACGGCCAAGGGCGAGTGGCCGCACTGGAGATCATGCGGGGCACCCCTGCCATCCGTCACCTGATCCGCGAGCACAAGGTGGCGCAGATGGTTTCCGTGATGCAATCCGGGATGGATCAGGGCATGCAGACCCTGGACCAGCACTTGTCCCAGTTGGTGCGCAGCGGTCGGATTTCCGCAGACGAGGCGCGCCGGCATGCCCGTTTTCCGGAGACGATTCGATGAGCAGCATCGGCAGCAAGACATACGAAACCGCAAGCCCGCAGCGCGTGGCCTTCCTGGGCCTGGGCGTGATGGGTCTGCCCATGGCGGGCCACCTCGCGCGGGCCGGCCATCAGGTCACGGTCTACAACCGCACCGCAGCCAAGGCGCAAGCCTGGGCCACCGAATTCGGCGGTGCCGCCGCGGCCACCCCCGCACAAGCGGCCCAGGGGGCTGACATCGTCTACGCCTGCGTGGGCAACGACGAGGACCTGCGCGCGGTCACCATCGGCGCCGATGGGGCCTTCTCGGGCATGAAGCGGGGCGCCGTGTTCGTGGACCACACCACCGCCTCGGCCGAAGTGGCGCGCGAGTTGTATGCGCAGGCCCAGGCACAGGGCCTGCACTTCGTGGACGCCCCGGTGTCAGGCGGCCAGGCCGGCGCCGTCAACGGGCTGCTGACCGTGATGTGCGGGGGTGACGCGGCGGCCTTCGACGCCATCAAACCCGCCACCTTGGCGTTCTCACGCGCGGTGACGCGGGTGGGCGAAAGCGGGGCCGGTCAGCTGGCCAAGATGGTCAATCAGATCTGCATCGCCGGCCTGGTGCAAGGCCTGAGCGAGGGCATCGCCTTCGGCCAGAAGGCCGGGCTGGACATGAAGCTGGTGCTGGAGGTGATCGGCAAGGGCGCGGCGCAAAGCTGGCAGCTCGACAACCGCGGCCCGTCCATGGTCGAAGACCGATTCAACTTCGGCTTCGCCGTGGACTGGATGCGCAAGGACCTGGGGCTGTGCCTCGAAGAGGCGCGGCGCAACGGCGCCAAGCTGCCCGTGACCGCGCTGGTCGACCAGTTCTACGCCGATGTGCAGGCCATGGGCGGACAGCGCTGGGACACCTCCAGCCTGATCAAGCGCCTGAAGTAGCTCAGCGCGTGCCGTCGGCGCGCGAGCGCAGGCGAAGCACCTCTTCGGCGCTGATCGTCTCGAACACCCGCACCACCTTCTTCACGCCGGACACGCCGGCGGCGAGTTGCGTGGCGCGGCGTGCCTCGGCTTCCGACACCATGCCCATCAGGTAGACCACACCGCCTTCCACGGTGATCTTGAAGGCCGGAAGCGAGAGGTCTGCGGCCTCGATGAACTTCGCGCGGATCTTGCCCGCGATGATGCCGTCGGCGGCTCGGGCCGTCAGGGCCGAAGGGAAGCCCACGGTGAGTTCGTTGACCACGCCCTTGACGTTCTCCACCTGGGCCGCAGCCCGCTCGATGGCGGCACGGTCGGCCTCGGTGGGCACCTCGCCACTGAGCAGCACCGCGCGGTTGTAGGCGGTGACGTTCACATTGCCCTTGTCGCCCAGGCGTTCCTTGGCGCGCTGGCCCACCTTGATCTCGATCGTCTTGTCTTCCAGCTGGATGCCGGTGGTGCGGCGGTCCACCGCCACCACCGCCGAGCCGCCGGCCACGGCACCGAGGGCCAGCACCTCGCAGCCCTGCAGCGTCAGGGTGCTGGCCAGGGCCGCAGCCACCAGGGCGCACCGGCCCCATGAACCGGGGACACCCGAGATGCGCGAGGCGGTGGTGAGGGAGACGCGGTTCAGGCGTGCATGGGGGGTCATTCGGTTTCTCCAAGAAGTTGCAGGTCGAGAGCGTCCACCAGTGCGAGCCAACCCAGCCGGTACAGGGTGCTGGCTTGGGCGATCCGGTCAGCACGCACCGGAACATGGACATCGATATCGGTCAACAGTTCCGCGCTGGGCGACACGGGGGCCTCGCGCGGGCCGGCGGTCCACAGCACCACCGACATTTCGCGGTCGTGTGCGGCCCCGATCAGAGGAGCCAGGGCCTGGGGCACGCCGGCAGGGGCCGGGCCTTCGAAGACCACCAGCACATCCCCGGGCAAGCCCAGGGCCAGCACCTGACGTGCCAGCACAACCACAGGGTCGGTGGCCGCGCCACCGACGGCTTGTGTGAGCGCGGCGTTCACGGCCGGGTCTGATCCCAGGGTGAGGGCGGGCAGGCCGGGCCTGGCGCGCTCAGCGCCTCCCATGAAAACCGCCGAGGCATGCAGCGCATCGGCCTGTGCCGAGCCGGTGCCCACCACCAAGAGCTTGCCCCCGCCGGTGACGGCGTTGAGCACCAGATCGACCGCAGCCGCCACGGGTCGTGCGAGGGCTTCGGCGGCCTGCACCAGAACGTCGGCAGTGTCGTAGAACTGTTGCTGGATGCGGGGCTCAAGCATGGGCGGGATCATAAGTCAGGGGCCATCTCGGGCTGATGCACCAGACCACCGCACCGCCGGCAGTCCTATCGGGCCCCCACATCAGTCGATCACGTCAGGCGGTCACATCGAATGCCGCTGGCCACCAGTGCAGCGCCTGACCTTCCACCGCCACCACATCGAAGCGGCAGGGCGGTGGGGATGGCCAGCGCAGCAGGAAGTGCTGCGCGGCCAGGGCCAGGCGCCGCTGCTTGACCCAGGTGACGCTGGCGCCGGCGCCACCCTGGCGGGCTTGCGCACGCGCGCGCACCTCCACGAACACCAGGGTGCCGTCGGCCGCTCGCATGATGAGGTCGATCTCGCCGCCGCGCCGAAACGGGCCGCGCGCGACCCGATAATTGCGCTGCACCAGCGTCAGACCCTGGGCCTGCAGGTGTCGGCAGGCGCGGTCTTCGGCCTCTGAACCCTTTTGCTGCGTGAATCCCACCACCGTGCTCAGCGCGGCGGCCCAAGCGGCCGGCGCACAAGATTTCCCCCCCGGCACACTGTATGTGGTGGCCACGCCCATCGGCAACCTCGCCGACATCACCCTGAGGGCGGTACACACCCTCTCCTTGGTGGATGCCGTGGCCTGCGAGGACACCCGCCAGAGCGCCCACCTGTTGCAATCCCTGGGGCTGCACAAGCCGCTGATGGCCGTGCACGAGCACAACGAGCGCGAAGGCGCGCAGCGCGTGGTGGAGCGGCTTTCGCGCGGTGAACGCGTGGCCTATGTGAGCGACGCCGGCACACCGGCGGTCAGCGACCCGGGCGCCGCCTTGGTTCACGCGGTGCGGACCGCCGGCTTTCGTTGCCTGCCCCTGCCCGGCGCCAGCAGCGCCCTGGCAGCCCTGAGCGTGTCAGGCGATGCATCGGGATCGGGGTTTCACTTTGTGGGCTTCCTGCCGGCCAAGGGCTCGGCACGGGCGCAAGCCCTGCAGGCCGCGGTGGCGCTGGCCTGCAGCGTGGTGCTGTTCGAGTCACCCCACCGCATCGAGGCGCTGGCACGCGAACTGGCCGAGGCCTGCCCAGAGCGCAGGCTGACCGTGGCGCGTGAACTCACGAAACAGTTTGAAACCGTGCACACCCTGGCAGCCAGCGTCTTCCCGGCGTGGCTGGCCGCTGATGCCCACCACCGGCGTGGCGAATTCGTGCTGGTGCTGCACGGTGCTGCGGCGCTTGCGCCCGATCAAGCAAGCGCCCACGGCGCGGCGGCCGGAAATTCCCGCGCGGCCTCCACGGCCTCCACGGCCCCCAGCTCCCCGGCCGAACAGGCGGCACACCGCATGTTGAAGATCCTGCTGCAGGACCTGCCGGTGAAACAGGCTTCCACCCTGGCCGCCGAAATCTCAGGTCTGCCCAAGAAACGGCTGTACCAATGGGCCCTGGAATGGAAAGGCTCACGCGCAGACGACGGGGCCGGTGCCTAGAATCGGCCGATGATTTCACGTGAACCCACCCTGGAACGGCTGGCCATCGCCGACGGCCTGCTGCTGCAACCCAATGGTCTGAGCGAGGCGCATCTGGCGCGCGCGCTGGCCACGATCGGCGAGCACCGCATCGACGACGCGGACCTGTACTTCCAATTCACCCGCCACGAAGGGTGGAGCCTGGAAGAGGGCATCGTCAAGAGCGGCTCCTTCAGCATCGACCAAGGTGTGGGCGTGCGGGCGGTGGCCGGGGAAAAGACGGCATTTGCCTATTCCGACGACATCTCCGAAGTTGCGCTGCTGGACGCCGCGCGTACCGTGCGCACCATTGCCGCAGCCGGGCAAAGCCGCCGGGTGAAGGTGGGCGGCAACAAGCCGCTCGTGTCGTCCAGTCGGCTGCTGTACGGCACCACCGACCCCATCGGGACCCTGGACAGCGCGGCCAAAGTAGCGCTGCTGGAGCGCATGGAGAAGATGGCGCGCGCCAAGGACCCGCGCATCGTCCAGGTGATGGCCGGCGTGGCCGCCGAGTACGACGTGGTGATGGTGGCACGCGCCGACGGCACGCGCGCGGCCGATGTGCGCCCCCTGGTGCGCCTGAGCCTGACCGTGATCGCCGAACAGAACGGCCGCCGCGAAGTGGGCTCGGGCGGCGGCGGTGGCCGCTACCCCCTGGGTTACTTCACCGACGAACGCCTGGCCGAGTATGTCGAGCACGCCACCCGCGCGGCGCTCACCAACCTGGACAGCCGTCCCGCACCGGCCGGCGAGATGACCGTGGTGCTGGGCCCGGGCTGGCCCGGCATCCTGCTGCACGAGGCCATCGGCCATGGCCTGGAAGGCGACTTCAACCGCAAGGGTTCCAGCGCCTTCTCGGGCCGCGTGGGCCAGCGCGTGGCCGCCAAGGGCGTCACGGTGCTCGATGACGGCACCCTGCCCGACCGTCGGGGTTCACTCAATGTGGACGATGAGGGCCAGGTCTCGCAGCGCACCGTGCTGATCGAGGACGGCATCCTGCGCGGCTACATCCAGGATTCGATGAACGCCCGCCTGATGAAGGTGCGCCCCACGGGCAACGGCCGCCGCGAAAGCTATGCCCACGTGCCCATGCCGCGCATGACCAACACCTACATGCTGGCCGGCGACAAGGCGCCCGAGGAGATCGTGCGCAGCATCAAGAAGGGCTTGTACGCCACCAACTTCGGCGGCGGCCAGGTCGACATCACCAGCGGCAAGTTCGTCTTCAGCGCCAGCGAGGCCTTCTGGGTGGAAAACGGCCAGATCCAGTATCCCGTGAAGGGGGCCACCATCATCGGCAATGGGCCCGATGCGCTGACCCGCGTGAAGATGATCGGCAACGACCTGGAACTCGACACCGGCGTCGGCACCTGCGGCAAAGAAGGCCAGAGCGTGCCCGTGGGCGTGGGGCAGCCCACGCTGCGCATCGACGGACTGACGGTGGGCGGCACGGCTTGACTGGCCCGCATCCGGTCTGAGGGAGCCGTCCTCTCAGACGGTTCGCCCAATCGTTGAACTCTGTTCGCAAACAAATGATGTCTGACCCCATTGTTTCCTTGGCCGACATTCAGGCCGCGGCCAGCCGTCAGGCCGGGCAGGTCATGGAGACCCCCTGCCTGGAGTCACGCACCTTGTCGGCCATCGTGGGCGCGCAGGTGTTCCTGAAGTTCGAGAACCTGCAGTTCACGGCCTCGTTCAAGGAACGCGGCGCGCTCAACAAACTGGCCTGCCTGTCGCCTCAGGAAGCCCAGCGCGGGGTGATCGCGGCATCGGCCGGCAACCATGCCCAGGGCGTGGCACACCATGCGCAGCGCCTGGGCCTGCCCGCCACCATCGTCATGCCCACCTTCACGCCGCAGGTGAAGATCGAGCGCACCCGTGGTTTCGGTGCGCAGGTGGTGCTGCACGGCGACACATTTGACGAAGCCCGCGCCGAAGCCACCCGCCGCGCGCAGGCCGAGGGCCTGAGCTTCATCCACGCCTTCGATGACCCGCTGGTCATTGCGGGCCAGGGCACAGTAGCCCTGGAGATGCTGCGCCAGCAACCGGGTATCGACACCCTGGTGGTGGCCGTGGGGGGTGGCGGCTTGATCGCGGGCATCGCCACCGCCGCCAAGGCCCTGCGGCCGGACATCGAAGTGGTGGGCGTGCAAACCCGCCCCTTCCCCGCCGTGTTCAACGCCATGAAGGGCACGCAGCACCCGACCGGCTCCTCTTCATTGGCCGAAGGCATCGCCGTGGGCCTGCCGGGCGAGCTCACGCAGACGCTGATACGCCGTCACGTGGACGACATGCTGCTGGTCGAGGAGGCCGACATCGAGCAGGCCATCGTGATGCTGCTGGACATCGAGAAGACGCTGGTGGAGGGCGCTGGCGCCGCCGGCCTGGCGGCACTCATGGACAACCGCGAACGCTTTGCGGGCCGGCGTGTGGGCCTGGTGCTGTGCGGCGGAAACATCGACCCGCTCCTGCTGGCAGCCATCATCGAGCGCGGCATGGTGCGCGCGGGTCGGCTGGTGAGAATTCGTGTCGGGGCGCGGGACGCGCCGGGCATTCTTTCAAGAATCACAGGGGTTCTGGGAAAAGTGGGCGCAAACATCGAAGAGGTGCACCACCAGCGCGCCTTCTCCACGCTGTCGGCCCAGAGCGTGGAAGTCGAACTGGTGTTGGCCACCCGCAACCGCGCCCATGTGCAGGACACGCTGGCCGCCCTGGCCGAGGCGGGCTTCACGGCTTGCGCCTACTGAGCAGACACCCACGGCGCCACTGCGGTATCGCCTTCGTCCCACAATCCGGCTCCCTTCTTGATGGAGCCTTCCATGAGCTTCGGCATCGTTTTCTTCGCCCTCTTGGGCCTGGCCGCCCTGGTCGTGGCCGGCTTCGGCGCGCAGTACGCCATGCGCCGCACCGAGCATTGGATGGCCTTCATGGACCACCTCTACAACCCGCCGGGTAAGCGACCCTTCCCGGTCGACAGACCCTGGTAAGCGAACGGCGGCCGCTGACGCAGGTCGGAGCCCCCGCATGCGCCGGTGCTCGCCCCGTCAGCGCACCGCAAGCCTCGACGTGCTAGCATTCAATCCATGCGTTTCGCTTCGTTTTTCTATGCCTACTTTTGGTTCTCGCACCGCCCGGCGGTTGGAGAGGCCCTCGCGTAAGCAAAAGAAGACGCAAGCCAAGCCCCCAAGAAACCGCCGGACCCCCGGCGGTTTTTTTTCGCCCGAACAAGCGCTTACTGCACGACATCCCACGAGGAACCCCACATGAACGCCAAATCCAACCAAGCCGCCGATGGCTGGGCCAGCCCGCCCGACCGCACCAGCCAAACCGACGACCAGAGGATCAAGGACGTGATGCCGCTGCCGCCCCCCGAACACCTCATCCGATTCTTCCCGGTGCGCAACACGCCGATCGAGGGCCTGGTGAGCCACACCCGCCACACCATCGGCAACATCCTGCATGGCCGGGACGACCGCCTGCTGGTGATCATGGGGCCCTGCTCCATCCACGATCCGGCCGCCGCCGTTGAATACGCCCGCAGGCTGCGCGAGCAGCGCGATGCCTACAAGGGCACCCTGGAGATCGTGATGCGGGTCTATTTCGAGAAGCCCCGTACCACCGTGGGCTGGAAGGGGTTGATCAACGACCCCTACCTCGATGAGAGTTTCCGTATCGACGAGGGCCTGCGCATGGCGCGCCAGTTGCTGCTGGAGATCAATCGCCTGGGCCTGCCCGCGGCCAGCGAGTTCCTGGACGTGATCTCACCGCAGTACATCGGCGACCTGATCAGCTGGGGCGCCATCGGCGCGCGCACCACCGAAAGCCAGGTGCACCGCGAACTGGCCAGCGGCATCAGCGCGCCCATCGGCTTCAAGAATGGCACCGACGGCAACATCAAGATCGCACTCGACGCCATCCAGGCCGCCTCACGCCCGCACCACTTCCTGTCGGTGCACAAGAATGGTCAGGTGGCGATCGTCGAAACCAAGGGCAACCAGGATTGCCACGTCATCCTGCGCGGCGGCAAATCCCCGAACTACGACGCGGCCAGCGTGGCCGCCGCCTGTGCCGAACTTCAAAAGGCCAAGCTGCCCCAGTCGCTGATGGTGGACTTCAGCCACGCCAACAGCTCAAAGCAACACGAGAAGCAGGTGGATGTGGCGCGCGACGTGGCCGCACAGATGGCCGCGGGCAGCCGCTCCATCTTCGGCGTGATGGTGGAAAGCCACCTCAGGGCTGGCGCGCAGAAGTTCACCCCGGGTCAGGACGATCCGGCGGCACTCGCCTACGGACAAAGCATCACCGACGCCTGCATCGGCTGGGAGCACTCGCTTGAGGTGCTGGATATCCTGAGCGGCGCCGTGAAGGCGCGGCGCGCGCGTTGATCGGCTGTCGGCAGCAGGCTTACTCGCGGGCCAGCCGCTCGCTTTGCCAATACACGTCGTCCCCGCCCAGGCCGTCGAGGTTGGCGCGGTTGAGCACCCGCGCCAGCACGAACATCAGGTCACTCAGCCGGTTGAGGAACTGGCGAGGGGTGGCGCGCACCGCCGTGTCTTCCGAGCTCAGCAGCACCACCGCCCGTTCGGCCCGGCGGGCCACCGTGCGGCACACATGCGCCAGCGCCGCGCTGCGCGTGCCGCCCGGCAGGATGAACTCCTTCAGGCGTGGCAACTGCGCGTTGTAGTGCTCCAGGGCCTCGTCCAGGCGCAGCAGGGCGGGCTCCTTGAGGAGTTCGAAGCCGGGGATGGAAAGCTCGCCACCCAGGTTGAACAGCTCATGCTGGATCACCACCAGCAGCGCACGCACGTCCTCTGGCAGGGGCTCGGCCAGCAGCACCCCCAGGTGGGAGTTGAGCTCGTCCACATCACCCATGGCCTGCACGCGCAGATGGTGCTTGGGGACACGCGTGCCGTCGCCCAAGCCGGTGGTGCCGTCGTCGCCGGTGCGGGTGGCGATTTGTGTGAGTCGGTTGGCCATGGCAGGATGCTACCTTGCCCTTGCCCATCACGAGCGCCGCCCATGAACGCCCCTCACGACCTCAACGCCTGGCCCATCCTCAAGCCCCGCCCTGTGCCGGCGCCCATGCTGCAGGCCCTGAAGGCGCGCTTCGGTGACCGCTGCTCAACGGCCCGCGCGGTGCGTGAGCAGCATGGGCGCGATGAGTCGCCCTTCGACGTGCCGCCCCCGGAGGCCGTGGTGTTCGCCCAGAGCAACGAAGATGTGGCCGCGGTGGTGGCGCTGGCCACCGAGCACGGTGTGCCGGTGATTCCGTTCGGCGTAGGCTCGTCGCTCGAAGGCCACCTGCTGGCGGTGCAGGGCGGTGTGTCGGTCGACCTGTCGCGAATGAACCGGGTGCTGCGTGTCAATGCAGAAGACCAGACGGTGACGGTACAGGCCGGTGTCACACGCATGCAGCTCAACCGCGAGATCAAGGACACGGGCCTGTTTTTTCCCATTGACCCCGGCGCCGATGCCACGCTAGGCGGCATGACCGCCACGCGCGCCAGCGGCACGAATGCGGTGCGCTACGGCACGATGCGCGAAAACGTGCTGGGCCTGACCGTGATCACCGCCGGCGGCCGCACCGTGCGCACCGGCACGCGCGCGCGCAAGAGCAGCGCGGGCTATGACCTCACGCGCCTGTTCGTGGGCAGCGAGGGGACGCTGGGCGTGATGACCGAGATCACGCTGCGCCTGTATCCCATTCCCGAATCGATCACGGCCGCCGTGTGTTCCTTCCCGTCGATCGACGCTGCCGTGCAAACGACGATCCAGATCATCCAGCTGGGCATTCCGATCGCCCGCGTAGAGCTGCTGGACGCGCACACCGTTCGAGCGGTCAACGCGCACGACAAGCTCACGCTGCGTGAAGCACCGATGCTGCTCATGGAGTTCCATGGCAGCCCCAGCAGCACCGCCGAACAGGCGCAGATGGTCCAGGACATCGCCAACGAGTTCGGCGGCCAGGCATTCGAATGGGCCAGCACGCCGGAAGAGCGCACGCGGCTGTGGACCGCACGACACCACGCCTACTTCGCCGCCTTGCAGACCAAGCCCGGCTGCCGCAGCGTGACCACCGACACCTGCGTGCCCATCTCGCGCCTGGCCGAGTGCATCAATGCCACCGTGGCCGAGGCCGATGCGGCCGGCCTGCCCTACTTCCTGGTGGGCCACGTGGGCGACGGCAACTTCCACATGGGCTACCTGATCGACCCGGCCAAGCCCGAGGAACGCGCCACTGCCGAGCGGCTCAATGCGCAGCTCGTGGCGCGTGCACTGGCCTTGGAAGGGACCTGCACCGGCGAGCATGGCATCGGCCTGCACAAGCAGGGCTTCCTCGTGGACGAGGCCGGTGAAGACGCCATCGATCTGATGCGCGCCATCAAGCGCGCACTGGACCCACAAGACATCCTGAACCCGGGGAAGATCTTCTCGGTTTGAGGAAGGTGATCGACAGTGGCCGCTCCTAGACGGCCACCAGGTACTCGGGTGAGCACAGTGTCAGGTGCACGGCAGCGTTCACCCGTTGGCGCTGTTGGGCAGGGGTTTGGGCGGGCATGGCGCTGACGGCTTCGGTGATGAGGCGGCGTGTGCTGTCGGACAAAGAGCCTGCGGCCAGCAGCAGGTCCACATGCTGCACCAGTGCCGCCGCGTCTTGCGCCAGCGCCAACTCGCGCGCGTAGTTGGGCTTCACATCGGCCACGCCGCCGGCCACGAACTGCTGCGCGAAGTTGACCCAGCCCACCACAGACGACTCGTGCACGAGCTGGAACTCCGGGGCCTGTAGGTCTTGGGCGGCCACACCTGAGTTCGGCGGCACATAGCCGGGGCGGAAGAAGTTGAAGACCGAGGGCGCGCGCAGCGGGCTTTGGCCCAGCCGACTGGCGGCATCGGTCGTCAGACCGATCGACCACTTGCCGTTGTCTGAGGTGGCACCGAAGGTGCGGGCCCATTGCACAAAGCGTTCGATGGGTTCGCGCAGTCGACCGGCGTGGCGTTCGTCAGGGGCAGGATCGCGGCGCGCGTCGGGGTCGAGCAGCACCGCGCGCACCACCGCAGCCAGGTCACCTCGCACGCCCTTCCCGTTGTCGGCAAACACGCGCGCCACGCGCTTGACGTAGGCAGGGCTGGGGTTGCTCGTGACCAGGCGTTGGATCAGCTGTCGGCCGATGAAGGGGCCGACATTGGGGTGAGCGGCGATCACATCGAGTGCCTGCTCCAGGGCCTGCGGCCCCGGCGTGCCGGCTGCAAGGGTGTGTCCGAGGAAACGCTTCTCACCAGCTTCATGTTGGGCGCGGTTGAAGGCCATCGGGCGACAGGCCCAGTCCTGCTGATTTCGGTCGAAGCGGTCCAGGTTCCAGCCGGTGAACACGCGGGCCAGGCCGGCGATGGTGTCCTGCCCATAGGTTTCGATGGGTTGACCCCGCCAGTTGGTGCGCAGCGTGCCATCCTGGCGCAACTCGTGCAGGCCGATGGAGAACAGCTGCAGCACCTCGCGCGCATAGTTCTCGTCGGGCAGGCGGCCAGTGGCGGGGTCGGCCTTTCGGTTACCGCGCATGTTGAGGTACACGCCCATCGCCGGGGACAGGGTCACGGCGCCCAGCAGCTCGCGGTAGCGACCGAAGGCATGCGCCTCGAGCAGGTCCATGTAGTGGGCTGCCACGAAGGGTCGCCATGCCACCGGCAGCCCGGGGATGGAGACGACGAAGATTTCGGACAAGGCCAAAGTCACCCGTTGGCGCAGCACGTCCGGCGAGCTGATGAGCTTGCGCCACAGGGTGTTCTCCGTGCCCTGCACCGTGTTGCGAAAGCGCTCGTTGGCAAAGTCGTTGTCGTGCAGCCAGGCCACATGCCCCTGCGTGGGCGCCATCGCCATCTGCGACTCGATCCACTGCTCAGGGCCCATGGCCTGCACCTGGGCCATGAGTTCTGGGGTGGCGCCAAAGGCAGCTTGGGCCAGAAAGCGAGAGGCTTGGGCGGGGGTGAGGGCCGCCGAGGCTGCGTTGAAGGGCCCGGCCCCTGGCGTCGAGGCACAGCCCGCCTGGGCCACGGCCAGCGCCATGGCCAACGCCGCCGCGCCGCCGGCGTGTGCCGATTCCTCCTGGCGGGCAGGCGCATCGGGCAAGCCCGTGCGCGGCCCGTCTTCGCCGCCCGGCAAGCCTTGCATGGCGTCGGTCACACCCGGCGCATCAAACCCAGATCGCGCACGCTGTAGTTGCCGATATTGGGCACCACCATCGGAAGGTCGCTGGTGTTCACGCCCATCCAGGTGGCCAAGGTGGCCGCCAGCTGGTCGACCGAGGTGGTGGGCAACAGACGACCCTGGCCCACGTCATCGGGGCCGTTGACGGCCACCTCGGGCAAGCGGCCATAGAAGCGCCCACCCTGCACCGCGCCGCCCATGATGAAGTGGTGGCTGCCCCAGCCGTGGTCGCTGCCATCGCCGTTGGACGTGAGCGTGCGGCCGAAATCGCTGGCCGTGAAGGTGGTGACGCGGTCGGCCACGCCCAACTCACCCATGGCCGCCTGGAAGGACGTGAGTGCGCCCGCCAACTGCTGCATGAGGCCAGGATGCGCCGTGACCAGGAAGTCGTGCAAATCAAAGCCGCCCAATGACACGAAGAAGACCTGCCGACGCACACTCAACTGGTCGCGCGCTGCGATCATGCGGGCCACCATCTGCAACTGCTGGGACAGTGCGCCGACTGCGGGAAAGGTCGTCTTGAGCGCGGGGGTGGTGTTCAGCGCAGCCGACAGCGTCACCTGGGCATCGATGGCACGGCTGGTCACGCGCGCGTACTCGGCGCGCATCAGGTGCGGATGCGAGGTGGTCACCAAGCGTCGCAGCGCATCGCTGCAGGCCTGCGAGCCGAACAGCGGCGCGGTCAGGCCGCGCATGGCCACAGCACCTGAGGTGCTGACCTGGTATTGCACGGCTTCGCGCCCACTCATGAACACCGCGTTGCCGCTGGCGTTCACGCAAGTGAAGGTGGTGCGACCATTGCCGGACATGAACAGGTCGCCCATGCGGCCACCCCAGCCCGACGTCGCCCCTTCCGGGTTGGAGCTTTGCCAAACCGACTGTTGGTCGTTGTGCGAAAAGAGCTTGGGCGGCAGGGGCACATTGGCCGCGGTGTATTGGGCCTTTGTGATCGGCTGGATGAGTGTGCCCACATTGAGCAACACGCCCAGCGTGCCCTGCGCAAACAGGGTCTTGAACGATGCCAGGTCCGGCGCGAATGCCACCTGCCGCCCTGCCGGCAGCCCATTGCCCACCGGCAGGGCGGTGGCGGCCAGGGCCTCACGCTGGTGGGCGATGGAGGTGCGGATTCGCAGGTACTCGGCATGACTGGCGCTGTCGTAAGGCGGCAGGGTGTGCCAGTGGTCATTGCCCCCGTACAGAAACACGCAAACCAGGGCCTTGTAATCGGTGGCCGTGGTCGACTGCGCGGCCGCTTCGCTCATGGCCGCCAGGTTCAAGGCCCAGGGTGCCGCGGCACCGGCCACGCCCAATTGACCCAGGCGCTGCACAAAGGCGCGACGGCTGCTTCGGTTGAAATCGCTCATGGGTGGGCCTCAGGCTTGAACGAGGTATTCGGGCGCGGCCAACACCAACAGCACCGCGGCGTACACGCGGTTCAGGCGGTTGGCATCGGTCACGGCGGGAAGGGTGGCCACGGCCTGCGTGATCAGTGTTTGCGTGGATGCCGAGATGCTGCCCGGCGCGAGCAGTCGCACCACGCGCTGCACCAAAGCGGGCGGATCGGATGCCAGGGCAACTTCCGCGCCGTAGTTCGGACGCGTCTCACCCACGCCAGACACCACGAAGGTCTGGGCGAAGTTCACCCAACCGACGGTGGTGGACTCGTCGGTGATCTCAAATTCGGGTGCCGTGATGCCCAGCTTGCCCAACTCCGTGTTGGGCGGCACGTAGCCCGGCCTGAAGAAATTGAACACGCTGGGCGCGCGCATCGGGCTCTGCCCCAGGCGGGTGGCCGGGTCGGACAAGGAGCCGATGTTCCACAGATCGGTCGGCGAGGACAGGCCAAAGGTTCGGGCCCATTGGATGAAGCGGGCCACGGGCTCCTGCAAACGCCCGCGCGTCGTGTCGGCCGTCGTGGGGTCACGCCGCGCCTCCTCATCCAGCAGGATGGCCTTGATCACCGCCTTCAGGTCACCCCGCTGGCCTTGTCCGTTGTCGTTGAATGCCGCGGCCACCCGGCCCACATAGGCCGGCGATGGCGAGCTTGAGACCAGGCGCTGGATCAGCTGGCGCGAAATGAAGGGGCCGACGTTGGGATGACGCGCCAAGGTGTCCAGCGCCACCTGGAGTGACGTGGCGGCCGCCGTGCCCGCCGCCACAGTGACGCCCAGGAAAGTCTTGGCACCGGTTTCGTGGCGCGCAGGCAGGTTGACCATCGGGCGGCGTGTGTAGCCGGCCTCGGTACGGTTGACCCCATCGAGGTCCCAACCCGTGAACACCTGCGCCAGTGCGGCGATCGTCTGCGCGTTGTAGGTTTCCTGGGCCCGACCGCCCTTGAGCGTGCCGTCGGTCTCCAGCTCCAGCAGCCCGATCGAGAACAGCTGCATCACCTCGCGGGCGTAGTTCTCATCGGGCACGCGTCCGGTGGCCGGGTTGGCCTTCTGGTTGCCGCGCGTGTTGAGGTACACGCCCATGGCCGGCGACAGGGTGACGTCCTGCAACAGCTGCCGATAGGTGCCGAACGCGTTGGCCTCCAGCATGTCGACATAGCCCGCGGCCAGGAAGCCTCGCCACGACACCGGCAGACCGAGCACGGACACCACGAAGATCTCCGACAACGCCAGGGTCATGCGTTGGCGCAGCGCATCGGGTGAGGCAATCAGCTTGCGCCACAGGGAGTTCTCGAAGCCGGCGAAGTTGTCGACGTTGGCCACCACCTGATAGCCCTTGGCGTCCATCCAATCCCAGTGGGAAAGGGTGCGCGGCATCGCGAACTGCTCGTCGATCCAGGCCGAATAGCCCAAGGTCTGCACCCTGGCGATCTGGGCATCCGTCGCCGCAAAGGCCGCCTGCACCAGGAATCGCGCCGCCTGCTCGGAGGTGATCGACGGCGCGCCTGGGGTGGTGCCGCCGCCCGATGTCGGGCCGCCCCCGACGCTCAGGGGAACGCCAGGCGAGGCCCCACCGGAGCCGCCACCGCCGCAGGCGCTCAAAGCCAGCGGGGCCGCCAAGGCCGCAGCGGACGCTGCAAGGGCCGTGGTTCGCGCCGGCACGGCAGCCGATTCAGGCTCGTTCTCGCGCGCGGTTTGCCGTGCGGTGTCGGGTATGGCGGCTTGATCAGCCAGCGCCGGCTGCAGCGGGGACAGGAGTTGGGCCATGGGATGGGCTTCCGGTGTTTCGCCGCTCGTGGCGGCTTACTCGAGGCGCAACCGTATCACCATCCCCCTGAAAGGGGAAGCCGAAATGGGGGCGCCAGCAGCCCGGAGGGCCAGCAGCCCAACAGCCCGGAGGGCCTCAGGTCTCGGAAAGCCCCAGGCGCTGCAGCAAGCCGTTGAGCTCTTCGAGAGAACCGAAAGCGATGGACACCTCGCCGGCCTCGCCACGCTTGGTGCGGCGCTGCACCCGGATCTCCACCGGTGCGGCCAGGTGATCGGACAGCGCTTCCTCGATGCGGGCGATGTCGCGGTTGCGGCCTTGCGCAGTGGCCTGTTTGCCGCCGGCCGATGTGGCGGCCTTTTCCGGCTTGAGGGCGCGTGCGGCCAGGCGCTCCGCGTCGCGTACCGACAGCTTCTTGGCCACCACCTCCTGGGCCACCAGGATCTGGCGGGCACCGTCCAGTGGCAACAGGGCGCGGGCATGGCCCATGTCGAGGTCGCCGGCCAGCAGCATCTGCTGCACCTGGGATGTCAGCTGCAGCAGGCGCAGCAGGTTGGTGGCGGCGCTGCGCGAGCGGCCCACTGCCTGCGCGGCCTGCTCATGGGTGAGCTTGAATTCCTGCACCAGGCGCTGCAGGCCCTGAGCCTCTTCCAGCGGGTTGAGGTCTTCCCGCTGCATGTTCTCGACCAGGGCCATGACGGCAGCCTGTTCGTCGCTGACCTCGCGCACCAGCACCGGCACTTCGTCAAGCCCCGCGAGCTGGGAGGCGCGAAAGCGGCGCTCACCGGCGATGATCTCGTAGCCGCTGGCACCCACGGGGCGCACCAACAGGGGCTGCATCACGCCCTGGGTGCGGATGCTTTCGGCCAATTCGTAGAGGCCGCCTTCGTCCATCACCTTGCGCGGCTGGTACTGGCCGGCGCGCAATTGGCTGATGGGCATCTGGCGCAGGGCTTTCTGGGCAGCGGTGTCGTCTTCGGCGCTGCGGGCCGGGCCGAGCAGGGCCTCCAGGCCCAGGCCGAGGCCTTTCTTCTTGGTTGCCATGGGGTGGTGTGCGGGT
>JBEAWD010000155.1:0-3461 GCA_041160585.1 Pseudomonadota bacterium
GGCCTGCGTGCTCATGATGTGGATTCTCAGGCAATCCGGCAGTCGACCGGGCGCTGCGGGTTGTGGCTCATCGGTAGCGCACCAGCCAGCCGAAGGCGCACAGGGACAGCAGCAGATACACCAGCCCGGGTGCGGCCGCCGCCACCCAGGGCGACCAGCCCTGCAGCAAGCCCAGGTGGCTGCTCAGACTGTTGAACACCATGAAGCTGATGCCGATCATGATGCCGCCGAACACCTTCCAGCTGATACCGCCCCCTCGGGCATGCAGGTAGGCAAACGGCAGGGCCAAGCCCAGCATCACAAAACAGGCCATGGGGTACAGCGCCTTCTTCCAGAACGCGATGGCATGCTGGGCGAAGGCTTGGTCCTGGCGCGATAGGTGCCGGCTGTAGCGCCACAGCTCCAAGGTGGTCATGGTGCCCACCGGCAGCACGGCAGCCGACACCACGCTGGCCTTGAGGTTGCTCGTCCATTGCAGCGCCTCGGCCTGTTCCACGCGGGCGGTGCCACCGCTGGGCGCCCAACTGTCCACGCGGGCCTGGGTGAGCTGCCAACGACCGTCCTCGTCGGCCACGGCGCGAGCGGCCTCAATACGGCGCTGCAACTGGCCATCGGCGCCGAATTCGTAAATGCGCACACCCTGCAGCTCGCCCTGTGCGCCCAAGCGCGCCACGTGGACCGACACCGTCTTGCTTTGGCCCTGTGCCTGCGGGTCATCGACGCGGTCGCGCAGCCATGCGCCGGCCGGGCCGACGCTCAGGCCGCCCGAGGCCACGGCGCGCAGCGACACATTTTTTTGCTCGGCTGCAGGTGCCACCATATCGCCCACCACAAAGGTGAGCAGCGCGAACACCACGCCCAGGGTGGTGAGCAGCATCAAGGCCCGACCGGGCCCCAGGCCTGCGGTGCGCAGGATGGTGAACTCGCTGGACTGCGCCAGGCGCGACAGCGCATAGATGCTGCCGATCAGCACCGTGATGGGAAAGAGTTCATAGAAGCGGCCCGGCAGTTCCAGGGTGGTGGACAGCAGCGCCGCGGTCAGCGTGTAGCCCGGGCGCCCGATGCGGCCCAGTTGGTCCACGAAGTCGAAGAAGAACATCAGGGCCAGGAAGGCCAGGGTGGTGAAGCCCACGGCCGTGAGGACCTCGCGGTACACCAGGCGGCGAACGGTTTTCAATGGCGCCCCCGAGGCAGCATGGCCGCCACGCGCCAACCCAAGGACTGCGACCGCCACCACAGCAGTACCCAGGCCATCAGCGCCACGCCACCGTGCAGCGCCAGGAGCCCCGGCCACAGCGGCATGCGCTGCGACTGCACCCAGGATTGGCTCAGGTTGATGAGGTGGAAAGACACCACGAAGCTCAGCAACGCAAACAGCACGCCCCACTGGCTGGGCTTGCGCGGGTTGCTCACCGACAGCACCACGCCCAGCACCAATAGGTTCACTGAGGCCAGTGCCAGACCGATGCGCCAAGCCAACTCCCCATGGGCTTCGGGCGTGTTCATCTGAAGCAGTTCCCAGGTGGGCATGGTCTTGGGGGTCAGGTCTGCGCGGGTGGCGGTGGGGGCGTCGCCAATGCGCACCAGGGCGCGGGCAAAGGAGGCCTGCATGCTTTCGGCACTGCCGGCCTCTCGGTCCACCCGGTGGCCCTGCGAGAGCGCCAGGTAGCGGCCATCGGCTTGTGACACCAGGCGCCCGCTGCTGGCGGTGGTCAGGGTTTCGCGCTCGGCATTCTGAGAATGGATGAAGACGCTGCGTGCACTCGTGGGGGCTTCCTGCTGGTCTTCCCGGTCGCGTTCGATGAAGAAGACGCTGCGCCCGTCACGAGACACCTGAAAAACCCCAGGCGTCACCCGTGAAAGGTCGGAGCGTTCGGTGTAGCGCAGCACCAGCTCGGCAGCCTGGCGGTTCATCCACGGCGTGACGAACAGCACCAGGGCGGCCACCGCCACGCAGACCAACCACGCCATGCGTCCCACCGGTCGCATGAAGCGGTGCAGGGGCAGGCCCGCGCTGTTCCAGATCACCATCTCGCTGTCGCGCCATACGCGGCCCAGGGTGTGCACCACCGCGATGAACATCGACAGCGCCAGCAGGGGCGCCAACTGGCTGATCCCAGAAAACCCAAGCAGCAGCAGCACATCCTGCGGTGACACGCGGCCCTGTGCGGCCGCGCCCACGGTACGCACCAGCCCCAGCGTGAGGACGATGGTCATCAGCACCACCAGGGTGGCACCGAAGGACCGTGCCAACTCCCGGCGCAGGGAGGTATCGAATAACATGGAGGGCTGTTCAGGAGCGGGTGAATTATGGACTTCAAATCTGTTGCACTGGGTACGGGCGGCCTGGCGGCCGTGAGCGCTGATGCCCTGTTGGTGGTGGTGGCCGGCACGGCCATGCCGACGGATGTGGACGCGCCGGTGGCCAGCCTGCTGCGCGACGCCGTGAAGAACGGCGACCTGGAACTCAAGGCCGGGCGCACCCTGTATGTGCACCGCCCGTCGGGCCTGAAGGCGCAGCGCCTGGTGCTGGCGGTGGCTGCTGACGATTCGGCCAAGTCTTTCCGCAGTGCCGCTGCTGCGGGTGTGGCCGCCTTGAAAGGCCTGGGCGTGGCCCATGTGGCCGTGGCCCAGGCGGGCAGTTCACGCTTGACCGAAGGGCATGCCGAGGCCTTGGCCTCGGCCGTGGCCGATGCGGTGTACGTGTACCGCCACACCAAGCCCAGTGCGCCCAGTGCGCCGCGCCTGGCCAAGGTGACGCTGGCGTGTGCCAAGGCCGACGCCACCGCGGTGACCGTGGGCCTGCGCCGGGGTGCGGCCGTGGCCCAGGGGGTGGAAGTGGCGCGCGAGTGCGCCAACCGCCCAGCCAACCACGCCACGCCCACTTTCTTGGCCGAGCAGGCCAAGTCCCTGGCGCGCCAGCACGGCTTCAAGGTTCAGGTGCTCGACCTTGCCTCGGTGAAGAAGCTGGGCATGGGGTCCTTCATGGCCGTGGCGCAGGGCTCAGATGAACCGCTGAAGTTCATCGTCCTGCAGTACCAGGGCGCAGCCAAGACCCAGGCGCCGGTGGTGCTGGTGGGCAAGGGGATCACCTTCGATACGGGCGGCATTTCCATCAAGCCTGCCCCGGAAATGGATGAGATGAAGTTCGACATGTCCGGCGCGGCGAGTGTGTTGGGCACCTTCAAGGCCTTGGGCGAGCTCAAGCCCCGTGTCAACGTGGTGGGCCTGATTCCGGCCTGCGAGAACATGCCCAGCGGCAAGGCCATCAAGCCCGGTGATGTGGTGAAGTCGATGTCGGGTCAGACCATCGAAATCCTCAACACCGACGCCGAAGGCCGCCTGATCCTGTGCGATGCACTGACCTATGCCGAGCGCTTCAAGCCTGCGGCGGTGATCGACATTGCCACGCTCACCGGCGCCTGCGTGATTGCGCTGGGCCACCACCACAGCGGCCTGTT
>JBEAWD010000189.1:0-5312 GCA_041160585.1 Pseudomonadota bacterium
CCGTGGGGCCGATGGCAGCCGCGGTGGCCCCACGGGCCGGCAGCGGCATCGCCAAAGGCGCCGGCAGATCGGTTGGCAAGGGGCGTCCCACCAGCAGCACCAGGGCGCTTTCATCCAGCGCGCGTTGCCGCTGTACTTGCGCCAGGGCCGCCCGCGCGGCCTGCAGGAGGGACTCGGCTTGCACCAATTCAAGGGCCGAGGCCGCACCCGAGCGCACGCGCCCCTGCACGATTTTCAGGTTCTCTTCACGGCCGCTGAGCGTGTCCTGGGTGACGCTCATCAGGGCCTCATCGGCCTGCAGGTTCGCATAGGCTGAGGCCACCGCGGCAATCAGGCTGGCCCGTGCAGCGGCCTGAAGGAATTCGCTGGCCTGCAATTGCGCCTGTGCGGCTGATGCCTGTTGGCGCACGCGACCGAAGAGGTCGATCTCGTAGGCGGTGACCGCCAGTCCGCCGGTCACCGTGGTGCTGACGCCCCCGGTATTGGTCGGCACCCGCACGCCACCCACGCCCAGGTTCACGCTGGGCCACAGATCGGCCTCGCGGATGACGGCCTGCGCCCGGGCCTGCTCCACGTTCAGCGCAGCCGCGCGCAGGTCGCGGTTGTGCTCGAGCGCCAAGCGGATCAGGGCCTGGAGGCGCGGCTCGGTGAAGAACCGGTCCCAGGCCATCAGAAGGGCAGCCGACGCGGATGTCGCATCCGAACCGGACAAGGTCGCCCCTCGCGCCCCGTGGGCGGAATCGAATTGCTGCGCGATGAGGGGTGCTGAAGCTGGTGTGGCCGGTGTGGCCGGTGCAGACAATGCAGCCCCTGCTATTGGGACATCAGACGCATGCCGTGCGGTGGGCGTGCTGGAGCAGGCAGCCAACTGCAGGGCAGCGGCTGCCAGGGCCAGCACAGGGACTGCCGGCAGGGTTCGAGGGCCGGCCCTCAAGCACAGGCGACGCGACCTCATGACCAGTCCTCCGCCTTGGGCTTGTCGGGATCTTCGTGCGCGTAAAGCTGCCGCTGACGCTCCGAGCCCTTGAACAGACGCCGCACCACCACGAAGAAAACCGGCACCATGAAGATGGCCAGCGCGGTCGCGGAAATCATGCCGCCCAGCACACCGGTGCCGATCGAGCGCTGACCGGCTGAGCCCGCACCCGTGGCCAGCACCAGGGGCATCACGCCCAGGATAAAGGCCATGGAGGTCATGATGATGGGCCGCAGGCGAAGGTGGGCGGCCTCCAGTACCGCCTCGATCACATCCTTGCCCCGCGCGTGCAGGTCCTTGGCGAACTCGATGATCAGCACCGCATTCTTGGCCGACAGGCCAATGATGGTGATCATGCCCACCTTGAAGAACACGTCGTTCTCCAGGCCGCGCATCAAGGTGGCGCTGACCACGCCCAGCACGCCCAGGGGCACCACCAGGATCACGGACAGCGGAATCGACCAGCTCTCGTACAGCGCAGCCAGGCACAGGAACACCGCCAGCATGGAGAAGAAGAACAGCAGGTAGGCGGTTGCGCCGCTGAGCTTTTCTTCGCGCGCCAGGCCCGTCCATTCGTAGCCGATGCCGTTGGGCAGCTGCGCCGCCAGACGCTCGATCTCAGCGATGGCCTCCCCCGAACTCACGCCCTTGGCCGGCTCGCCGGCGATGCGCATGGCCGGATAGCCGTTGTAGCGAACCGCTTGCATCGCGCCGGTGATCCACTTCGTCTTGGCGAAGGCTCCCAGCGGCACCGCCTGACCCTGTGCGTTCAGCACGGTGAGCTGCAACAGGTCATCGGGTTCCATTCGGGCCGGTGCGTCGGCTTGCACGATCACACGCTGCACGCGACCCTGGTTCAGGAAATCGTTGATGTACGCCGAACCAAGGGAAGTCGCCAGCACGTTGTTCACCGCGCCAAAACTCACGCCCAATGCGGCTGCGCGGTCGCGGTTGACCTCCAGCTCCACCTGCGCCGCGTCTTCCAGCCCGTCCGGTCGAACCGCGGCCAGCAGGGGGCTCTTCTGGGCCTCGCCCAGCAACTGGTTGCGCGCCTGCAGCAGCACGTCGCGGCCAACACCGGCACGGTCCTGCAGGCGAAAGGCGAAGCCATTGGCACGGCCCAGTTCTCGAATGGCCGGCGGACTCACCGGGAAGATGAAGGCATCCCGAATGCCCGACAGCATCCCTTGTGCCCGCTTGACCAGGGCCTGCGCTGACTGCTCTGGGTCAGGGCGTTCATCCCAGTCCTTGAGCGCCACGAAGTTCAACGCCGAGTTCTGTCCTGAACCCGAGAAGTTGAAACCCATCACGCTGGTCATGGCCGCCACTTCGGGCTGCTTGAGCATCACGCCTTCGATTTGCTTCATCACTTCCAGCGTGCGTTGCTGGGTGGCCCCTGGGGGCAGCAGCACGTTGATCAGGATGTTGCCTTGGTCCTCGTTGGGAACGAAGGCGGTGGGCAGCCGCGTGTACATCACGCCAGCTGCGCCAATCACGGCCGCATAGATGACCAGGTAGCGCCCCGTTTGCCGCACCATGCGCGCCACGATGCCCTCGTAGCCTCGTGCCGCGCGGGCATAGCTGCGGTTGAACCAGCCGAAGAAGCCCTTCTTCGCATGGTGATGGCCGGGTTGCACCGGCTTGAGCAGGGTGGCGCACAGCGCTGGAGAGAAGGACAGCGCGAGAAAGGCGGACAGCAGAATCGCCGTGACCATCACGGCCGCAAACTGGCGGTAAATGTTGCCGATGGCACCGCTGAAGAAGGCCAGCGGGATGAACACCGATACCAGCACCACGGTCACACCCACGATGGCGCCACTGATCTGAGACAAGGCCTTCTGGGTGGCCGCTCGAGGCGACAGGCCTTCTTCGCTCATGATGCGCTCGACGTTCTCCACCACCACGATGGCGTCGTCCACCACGATGCCGATCACCAGCACCATGCCGAACATCGTCAGCACGTTGATGGAGAAGCCCATGGCCAGCAGCGCGGCGAAGGTGCCCAGCAGGGCCACCGGTACCACCAGCGTGGGGATGATCGTGTAGCGGATGTTCTGCAGAAACAGGAACATCACCAGGAACACCAGGATCACCGCTTCAATGAGGGTCTTGGCCACCTGCTGGATCGAGATCCGAACAAAGGTGGAGCCGTCGAAGGGGATGGTGGCCTTAACGCCCGGGGGGAAGAACTTTTCTATCTGGGCGATCTTCTCCCGGATCAGGTCGGCCGTTTCAAGGGCATTCGCGCCCGAGGCCAATTGCACCGACATGCCCGCAGAGGGCTCGCCATTGAGCCGGGTTCTGAATCCGTAGCCCTGTGCCCCCAGTTCAATGCGGGCAACGTCCTTGAGCCGAACGGAGGAGCCATCGGCGTTGGCGCGCAGCACGATATTGCCGAACTCCTCGATGGTGTTCAGACGCCCCTGCACCACGACGGTGGAGGTCACGGTCTGGTCGGTCACGGCGGGCTGCTCGCCCAGCGTGCCCGAGGTGACCTGCAGGTTCTGCTGGGCGATGGCCGCGTTGACGTCGGCGGTGGAAAGCCGCAAGGCCTGCAGGCGAACCGGATCCAGCCAGATGCGCATGGCCCGCTCGGTGCCGAACAGGTTGGCCTGACCCACTCCGGGGACGCGCTGCAGTTCCGGCAGAACCGACCGTGCAGCGAAGTCACCCAGGCCGACTGGGTCGAAGGCTGGATTGGTGGAGGACAACACCACGAACAGCAGGAAGTTCGGATTGGCCTTGTCGACCCGGATGCCCTGCTGCGTCACGGCCGCAGGCAGCCTGGGCGTGGCGCGCGCCAGACGGTTTTGCACATCCACCTGCGCGAGGTCCGGGTTGGTACCGGGGGTGTAGCTCAAGGTGATGGAGCCACTGCCATTGGCCTGGGCCACCGATTCCATATAGGCCAGGCCGGGCGATCCGTTCATCTCCTGTTCGATCAAGGCGATGACGGTGTTCTCGAGCGTCTGCGCCGATGCGCCGGGATAGGTGACGTTGACGGAGATCGACGGTGGGGCTACCGGCGGGTACTGTGCGATCGGCAGCTGGGTGAGGGCCACGCCGCCCCCGACCAGGATGAACAGCGCGATGACCCAGGCGAAGACCGGGCGGGTGATGAAGAACTGCGCCATTCGCGGCTCCTATCGGGCCGCCGGGGCGGGCTTGGCCGCGGGCGCCGGCTCAGCGGCCTTGGCGGATGGAGCGCTGGCCGGCTTGCCGCCCGGCGTCCACGGCACCGGCTTGACCGGCCCTTTGCCGCGCAGCTTCTGGAAGCCATCGACCATCACTTGCTCGCCGTCCTTCAAGCCATCCAGCACCACCCAGTTTGCGCCGCGGGCGGGGCCGATCTTCACTGGGCGCTGCTCCACCATGTTGTCTGTACCGATCACCCTGACCGAGTCGCCCATGGCGCCTCGGGCGACGGCCTGTTGTGGCACCAGCATGGCCCCAGGCGCCAATGCCTGCTCAAGCTGTACGCGCACGAACAGGCCAGGCAGCAGGGTCTTCTTCGGGTTGGGCACGGTGGCGCGCAGCACAATCTGGCCGGTACCCTGGTCGACGCTGAGGTCGGAGAAGAGCAGACGGCCCTTCTGCGGGTGGATGCTGCCATCCTCCAACACGAGCGTGATGTGCGCCGCGTCCTTGCCGGCTGTCTTGAGCTGCCCACTTTCGATGGCCGATCTCAGCCGCAGCACATCACCGGCGGGTTGGGTGAAGTTCACGAACATCGGGTCGACCTGCTGGATTAGCGCTAACGCTGTGGCCTCACCCTGACCCACCAGGGCACCCTCGGTGACCAGGGCGCGCCCAATGCGGCCGGCGATCGGGGCGGTGACCGAGGCATGGCCGAGATTGAGCTGCGCCAGCTGCACGGCGGCTCGCGCGGCCGCCACGTCGGCCTCGGCCTGGCGGCGTGCGGCCTGGGCGTTGATCGACTCCTGCTCGCTGATCGCCTTGGCCTCCAAAAGTGGCTTGGCGCGTTCGGCATTGGCCTGGGCCTGCATCAACGAGCCCTCCGCGCGGGCGAGTTGCGCCTGCGCGCTGGCCAGGGCCGCCTGATACGGGGCGGGGTCGATGCTGAAGAGCAATTGCCCGGCCTTGACGTCGCTGCCTTCCTCGAAGGTGCGTGAGGTGAGGATGCCGGCTGCACGCGCCCGCACCTGTGCGATGCGTGAAGCCTCGGTGCGGCCGGGCAGTTCGGTGAGCAGCCCCACGTCGCCAGAGGTGACCGTTACCACACCCACTGCGGGCGGCGGCGGCGTGCCAGTCCCTGCGCCCGCACCGGGGTTGGCGCCGGGCCCGCTCGTGGCCGGCGATGTGGCTGGTGCCCCGG
>JBEAWD010000193.1:0-6312 GCA_041160585.1 Pseudomonadota bacterium
GCCTCAGGGAACCCGTGGCGGGCTCAATGTGGTGGTGGTGGGCACCCAGTGGGGCGATGAGGGCAAAGGCAAGGTTGTGGACTGGCTGACCGACCATGCCCAGGGCGTGGTGCGGTTTCAAGGCGGCCACAACGCGGGCCACACGTTGGTGATCAAGGGTGTGAAGACTGCGCTGCAGCTCATTCCCAGCGGCATCATGCGTGATGGCGTGAAGTGCTACATCGGCAACGGCGTGGTGGTGGACCCTTCGCACCTGCTGTCGGAGATCGAGCGTCTGGAGAAGATCGGACTGGACGTTCGCTCGCGGCTTTTCGTCAGCGAGTCCTGCCCGCTCATCCTGCCCTTCCACGTGGAAGTGGACAAGGCGCGTGAGGCCTTGCGCGAGACCAGTGGCGCCGGCAAGATCGGCACCACGGGCAAAGGAATCGGCCCTGCCTACGAAGACAAGGTAGCGCGCCGTGCCCTGCGTGTGCAGGACCTCAAGCACCCCGAGCGTTTCGCCGCCAAGCTGCGGGACCTGTTGGCCCTGCACAACGCGGCGCTGGAAGGCATATTGGGCGGCAAGGCCCTGGCCTTCGAGCCCATCTTCGAGCAGGCCATGGCGATGGGCCAGCAGCTGCATCCGATGATGGCCGATGTGGGCTACCTGGTCCATCAGGCCGGACTGCGCGGCGAGAACATCCTGTTCGAGGGCGCTCAGGGCACGCTGCTGGACATCGATCACGGCACCTACCCCTATGTGACCTCGAGCAACTGCGTGGCCGGCAATGCGGCCGCCGGCTCGGGCGTGGGTCCTGACCGCCTGCACTACATCCTGGGCATCACCAAGGCCTACGCGACACGGGTAGGCTCCGGGCCCTTCCCCACGGAACTCGATATCGAGAATCCGGCCTCGGTGGGCCACCACCTGAGCACCGTGGGCCAGGAACGCGGCACGGTCACTGGGCGTGCACGGCGTTGCGGCTGGTTGGATGCGGCGGCGCTCAAGCGATCCATCATCATCAACGGCGTGTCCGGTCTGTGCATCACCAAGCTCGACGTGCTTGATGGCCTGTCGGAGATCAAGGTGTGCACCGGCTACACGCTGGGCGGGCGCCACCTGGACATCCTGCCCCTGGATGCCGATGAGATTGCGGCTTGCCAGCCCGTGTACGAGACCCTGCCGGGTTGGAAGGGGTCCACCGCCGGTCTCACCCAGTGGAGCGCGCTGCCTGCCGAGGCCCGCGCCTACCTGGAGCGGGTGCAGCAGGTGATCGGCGCGCCGATCGACATGGTGTCCACCGGGCCCGATCGCGACCACACTATCCTGCTTCGCCACCCTTTTCAGCGCTGATTTCGCCAGCTTGAGCCCAAAGGTGGTGCCGCGCATGCGTACACTCTGACCCTCTCCGGCACCACACGCCAATCCCTCCTGAACCGCAGCAAGGAAACCGCGCGATGCTCACCGACGACGGCAAGCACCTCTATGTGTCCTGGGACACCTATCACCGCCTGATCGAGAAGTTGGCGATCCAGGTGTGGGAGTCGGGCTGGGCCTTCGACCAGATCCTCTGTCTGGCGCGTGGCGGCATGCGTCCAGGCGATGTGCTCTCGCGGGTGTTCGATAAGCCCTTGGCCATCATGTCCACCAGCTCCTACCGCGCCGAAGCCGGCACCATCCAGGGCCGGCTGGACCTTGCCCGCTACATCACCATGCCCCAGGGCGAACTGGCCGGGCGTGTGCTCTTGGTGGACGACCTTGCCGATTCCGGCATCACGCTGAAGGCGGTCGTGGAGCGCTTGCGCGCCATGCCGGCGATTTCGGAGCTGCGCTCGGCCGTGATCTGGACCAAGGCGGTTTCTGGCTACCAACCCGACTACACCGTGGAACACCTGCCCACGAGCCCCTGGATCCACCAGCCCTTCGAAGAGTACGACGGGCTGCGTCCGGATGTGCTGCAGCAGCGAATGGGTTGAACGTCGGCTGAGCGCCTGTCGCGCCGGTAGCGCCTAGGGTCGCACTGCGGCCGGGCGAAGCGTCAGCACCTGCAACTGCCCTTGGTCTTGCGGCCGAGGCCACACCGGCACCCCCTTGCCCTGCGCCCAGTCTTCCAACCATGATCGGTAGCCCGCCTGCCAGGGCAGGCCGCTTTGGCCCGAGCTGTGGATGAAGCGCGATTGGCTGCGGTCGCCCAAGTCGTACACCGCCTTCAGACTGGGGCCGTGCGTGGCCCGGTAGCGCTGCGCCGCAGGGCCGCCCAGGCCCACTCGCAGGGCGTGAACCGTGTAGGTATCGCCGCCGATGGGCAGGCTCAGCGTGAACCAGGCATCCAGTGGCTTGACCCGTGAAAAGGGTCGGTGCTCGGCCACCATGCGGTGCACGGTATCCCAGCGCCATAGGCCGATCTCGGGGCCCAGTCGCTCGCTGAGCTCCTGCAGGGCGGCGTCCAGTGCGCGGCCGTTCTGCTGCGCGCAGGTCTCGGTGTCGGGGGTGCTGGGGTCGTCGCACCACCAACTGTCCTGTTGTTCGAGGATGCCCAGCACGGTGTCATGGAAGCTGCGCTGTGCGAACGACCGCTCGAATCGCTCGGCCCCGATGCGTGGGGCCAGCAGCTGCTTGGCCAGTGCGCGCTGCCATGCCCACAGAATCAGCGGCGCGGCGTCTGCGCCGCGCATATGGCCATCGAAGGTGGCCAGTCGTTGCTGTGCGCTTGCGCTCAGCGCATGCGAGCCACGCGCTTGACGCAGCCAGGGCAGCATCGCCCGTGCAGCCAGCGACAACTCGTCCTGCTGAAGCGCGCTAAGGTCCTGCGCGCTGTGCTGGGGCCGCGAGTCCAATACCTGTTCGATGCGAAGTTGCCGGTAGGGCAGGGCCCAGTCGCTGCCCAGGTAATGCGGATAGTCGTCGTCGTGAAGTCGGTGGTTGGCCGTGGCGATCCAGCCTTGCTCGGGATCGATCACGCGGGGGGTCTGATGAGCCGGCACCCAGCCCACCCAGTCGTAGCGGGATTCCCATCCGGGCGCAGGGGCCAAGCCCATCAGGTCGTTGTCGGCGCGACGCACCGGTACACGCCCGGCGGCCACCATGCCGATGCGGCCTTGTGTATCGGCCACCACCATGCTTTGCATCGGGGCCGTCCAACGCTGCGAGCCCTGGATGAACTCGGCCACGTTGCGCGCCTTCATCAGGGCCAGTCCGGCGGCCACGAGGTCCACGTCCTCGTCCAGTGCGGTCCAGCGCAGGGCCAGTGCATAGGGCCCCAGATTCAGGCCCTTGAGCGTGCCCGCGTCCGAGATGACCGGTCCGTGCCGCGTGCGCCGCGCGGTGAAGCGTTGATCGGCTGCGCCCTTGACGCGGATGATTTCCTCGCTGGTCTCGAAGGCGGCCGTACCGCTGGGGGTACGGTAGCGCTGGGGGTCCTGGGGGTCGATGGCCTCGATGTAGAGGTCCTGCACGTCCGGGCCGGTGTTGGTGAAGCCCCAGGCCACCGCATCGGTCTGGCCCAGAACCACCAGCGGAAGCCCCGGCATCGTGGCCCCCGATACCTCCAGTCCAGGTGTCTTGAGTCGTGCAAAGTACCAAAGGGCCGGTGCACTCAGGCCCAGGTGTGGATCATTGGCCAAGAGCGGCGCGCCGGTGGTGGTGCGTGAGCCGGCCAACACCCAGTTGTTCGAGCCGCTGCCTTCGATGCCCGAGGGCGGGGCGGCGTCAATGAGCGCTTGCCAGGCGGAATCCAATGGGGTCGGCATCGCCGAGGCGGTGCGAGCGGCATCCGCCGGTGCCAGACCGAGTTCGCGGTAAAGCGCGGCATAGTCGCGCGTGGGCGGATGCTCATCGCCAGGGTAGGCCGGCAGAACCTGATCGATGCGCGAGACCTCCAACGCCGCACTCAGCCGCAGGCGCAGCATCTCGGTGGTCCAGTTGCCCCCAAGATCCCAGGCCATCATCAGGCTCCAGGAAAGGCTGTCCACCGGGGTCCAGCGTTCGGGCCTAGCGCCCAGCAACAAGAACTCGGGCGGCCACACGCGGGTGCGCGCGATGGCCTCGTTCACACCGGCGGCGTAGGCCTGCAGCAGCTCGCGACTGGCTGGCGCCAGCCTTTCCCATTGGACCTGCGCGGCCCGCCGGATGCCCACCGCGCGCAGGAAGCGGTCGTTGTCCAGCGCGGCCTCACCGAACACCTCGGCCAGCCGACCGGCACCGATGCGCCGGTGGGTTTCCATCTGCCACAGCCGATCCTGCGCATGCACGAAGCCCAGAGCAAAGGTGGCGTCGTTCAAGCTGTCGGCGATGATGGTCGGGATGCCGTGCGGGTCGCGTTCAATCCGCACAGGTGCTTGCAGGTGGCCAGGGCCCGAAGATGCACCGGCCTGCAGGACCAGGTCTCCCGTGAGCTGGGGTTCTGCCCCCTTGATCAAGGCAAAGGTTGCCAAGGCCGCGGCAACCAGGATCAGCACGGGCGTGAGCAGCACGATCTTCAGCCAGCGACGCCGGCGTGCGGGTGCGGGTGTCTTCGGTGGACTCGCTTCCATAGGGCTGCATTGTGCGCCGTGATCGGCCGTGCGCGGGTCTGCCACACCGCAGCGCTAAGCACAGATGGTGCACGACAGATGGGGCAGAATGAGCCTATGCGGTTCAGTCAACAAAAAAGCCTTCGATGCGTGGCATTCGAAGGCTTGTTGCTTGAACCGGGTGAGGGCTGGCGTGCAGCTTCAGCCTCCCGTTCATTCTTCGCCGCTGCGTCACCGATGGTGCCCAGGAGAGGACTCGAACCTCCACGGAGTTACCCGCTAGTACCTGAAACTAGTGCGTCTACCAATTCCGCCACCTGGGCCCAATTCAGCTGACGCGTTCAGCGAAAACCGAGAGTCTATCATCAAAAAATCCAAGACTTCAAGTTCGACCACCACCCTGTTGCAGGAGCTGGAGGGCACCGTCCAGGGCCACCGAGACGGCCATGGGTTCTTCATTCCCGATGAAGGCGGGTCCGACATTTTCTTGGCGCCGCAGGAAATGCGCGCGGTCCTCCACGGCGACCGCCTGCGCGTGCGCGTGGTGGGCACCGACCGGCGTGGAAGGCCCGAGGGGCGCATCGTGGACATCCTGGAGCGCCCGCGTCGGCCCATCATCGGACGCCTGCTGCAGGAAAGCGGTGTATGGGTCGTGGCGCCGGAAGACCGGCGCTACGGACAGGACATCCTGATTCCCAAGAATGGCGTGGCCAATGCGCAGGCGGGCCAGGTGGTTTGCGTGGAGTTGACCGAGGCGCCTTCGATGTACACGCAGCCCAGTGGCCGTGTCACCGAGGTATTGGGCGAGATCGACGACCCGGGCATGGAGATCGAGATCGCGGTGCGCAAGTACGAGGTGCCCCACCGCTTCACGCCGGAGACCCTGGCGCAGGCCGCAGCCCTTCCGGAAAAGCTCCGCCCCATCGACCGGCGTGCCCGCGTGGACCTCACCGATGTGCCGCTGGTGACGATCGATGGCGAGGACGCGCGTGACTTCGACGATGCGGTGTATTGCGAGCCCATCACGTTCGGCAAGGGCAAGAATGCCTTCAAAGGTTGGCGCCTGGTGGTGGCCATCGCCGACGTGAGCCACTATGTGAAGCCGGGAGAGGCCCTGGACGCCGACGCCTACGAGCGTGCGACCTCGGTGTATTTCCCACGCCGCGTCATTCCCATGCTGCCGGAGAAGATCTCCAACGGGCTGTGTTCGCTCAACCCGCTGGAAGACCGGCTGTCGATGGCGTGCGACATGCTGGTCAGCGAAGAAGGCGAGGTCACCGGTTACCAGTTCTTCCCGGCCGTGATCTGTTCGCACGCGCGCCTGACCTACACCGAAGTGGGGGCCGCACTCACCAATACGCGTGGGCCGGAAGCGGCACGACTGGCTCCGGTACTGCCGCACCTGCTGCACCTGCACGAGGTGTACCGCGCGCTGCTGCGTCAGCGTACGCGCCGAGGCGCGATCGATTTCGAGTCGACCGAGACCCAGATCGTCTGTGACGAAAACGGTCGCATCGAGAAGATTGTTCCGCGCACCCGCAACGAGGCCCACCGACTGATCGAAGAGGCGATGTTGGCGGCCAATGTGTGTGCGGCCGACTTCATCGAGTCGCACAGTCACCCGGCCCTGTTCCGCGTGCATGAGGGGCCGACCCCGGAAAAGCGCGTCACCCTGCAGAACTACCTGCGTGCCTTGGGCCTGGGCCTGGCGGTCAGCGATGAACCCAAACCGGCCGAGTTCCAGGCCATCTCGCAGGCGGTGCGCGAACGGCCCGACGCTCAGCAGATCCAGACCATGCTGCTGCGCTCGATGCAGCAGGC
>JBEAWD010000198.1:0-13379 GCA_041160585.1 Pseudomonadota bacterium
ATGTGGATGTCGCTGGCCCCGTCCTTGGCGGCTTGTGTGAGCAGGGCATTGAGCATGCGGATGATGGGAGCGTCGTTGGCCGCTTCCAACAAATCTTCCACCGCCGGAAGATCCTGCAACAGGCGAGAGAGGTCGACGGCGCTTTCCACTTCACCCACCACTGCGGCGGCATCGCCACTGCCGCCCGCATAGGCCTGTGCCATCCGGCGGTCCAGGGCCGCATCGTCCACCTCTTCGATCACATCGTAGGCGTGCAGGCGGCGCACCTCCGACAGGCTCGCCCAAACGGTGCGCTCGGACACCCACAGCGTACGCCGCGGTCCCTCCTGTTCGAGGAGCACGCGCTGTGACTTCGCAAACCCGTAGGGCAGTGGATACCGAAGGGCCATCGACGACCTCTTCAGCGTGCCGGCGGGACCGGTGAGGGGGTGGTCGGCAGAAGCGGCCGATCTTGGTCACCGATCAGGCTCGGCCCGCCGGGCGCCATCTGCACCTGCTGGGCGCGGATCGCGTCGTAGCGGTCCAGCGTGATCGAGTCGGCCGACTGTTGGTTGCGCAGCACCACCGGCCGCAGGAACACCATGAGGTTGCTCTTCACACGGCGCTTGTTTTCGCTGCGAAACAGCGATCCCAGCACCGGTACGCCGCCCAGCCCCGGCACACGGTCTGCGCCATCGGTGAACTCCTCCTTGAGCAGCCCGCCCAAGACGATGATCTGTCCGTCATCCACCACCACCGAGGTCTCGATCGAGCTCTTGTCGGTGGTGGGCCCGGCGTTGGAATTGGTGCCCGGCACCACGGCCGAGTTCTCCTGGTAGACCTGCATGCGAACCGTGCCCCCTTCGCCGATCTGGCTGCGGATGCGCAGGGTCAGGCCCACATCGCGCCGCTCGATGGTTTGGAAGGGGTTGATGGCACCGGTGCCGCCGGCGGTGTTGGTGAAGCTGCCGGTGACGAAGGGCACCTGCTGACCGATCACGATCTTGGCCTCTTCATTGTCCAGCGCCACCAGGTTGGGCGTTGAAAGCACATTGGCGCCGGCCTGCGTTTCCAGGAAGCGGGCCAAGGAGGCCAGGGTGTAGACCCCGCCGGTCATGCGGATCAGTCCCAGGTTCAGGCCGGCTCCGGGGGGCGTGGTGATCGTGCCGCTGGCCGCCCCCAATTGCAGGTTGACGATGTTGTTGCCACCGGCGCCGAAGTTGGTCCCGCCCACCACCACGTTGCGGTCACCCTTCTGGCCGGCCACACCCTGCCACTGGAAGCCGAACTCGGCGGCTTTGCTGGCGTCGACCTTGACGATCAGGGATTCCACATAGACCTGGGCACGGCGTGAATCGAGTTGATCGATGACAGCGCGGATCTGCCGGTACAGCGGCTCGCTGGCGGTGATGATCAGGGCGTTGGTGGCCGGATCGGCTTGGATGAAGCCGCCGGTGGAAGGCGCTGCGCTGGCCTGCACCGGGCTGGTGGCCTGTGCGCTCATGCCGCCGGTCGTGCCCGTCATGGACTGGGCCGAGGCCGCGCCAGTGGCCGGGGGCCCGGACAGTGAAGAGGGGGCTCCGATCCCGGGGGCCACACCGCCCAAACCCGGCGCGGCCGCGCCAGCGGTGAAGGCCGCCCTGAGCACCGTGGCCAATCGCGTGGCGTCGGCGTTCTTGAGGTACACCACCCAGATATTGCCCTTCGCGGCAGCCCCTTCCAAGGGGCGGTCGAGGGTTTGGATCGCCGCCTTGATCTGCTGCAGGCGCGCGGGGTTGGGGGCGCGCACGATCAGGCTGTTGGTGCGCGGGTCAGCCAACACGGAGGCTCCACCCCCGCTGGGGGGCGCCGCCGTACCCGGCGCCACCGCACCACCACCCTCGGCCACCCGCTGAACCACGGCGGCCAGGTCGCTGGCCACCGCATGCCGAAGGGGGATCACCTCGAGGTCGGTGCTGGCCGGTTGATCCAGGGCCGCCACGATGCGCGCCATGCGTTGCAAGTTGTCCGCGTAGTCGGTGATCACCAAGCTGTTGTTGCCCGGGCTCACGTTGATCGTGTTGTTCGGGCTGATCAGCGGGCGCAGCACAGCCACGAGGTTGTTGGCCTGCTCATGGTTCAGGCGGAACACCTGCGTCATGATCTGGTCGCCCCGGTTTTCCACGGCATCGACGCTGACGGTGCCCGCCTGGATCTTCGCTTCGGCTTCAGGCACCACCTTGAGCAGTCCGCCGGTCTCCACCATCGAAAAACCCGCGCCACGCAGCGCCGACAGGAAGCTCAGATAGGCCTCGAAGACCGGTATGGGGCGCTCGGCATAGAGCGTGATGGGTGACTTCACCCGGGGGTCGACCACGATCGGTCGGTTGATCATCGCGCTGATGGCGCGCGTCACCGATTCGATTTCGGCGTTCACGAAGTTCAGGGTCACTGGCTCGTTCGATCGGGCTGGCGACAGCCCGGCGACCGCCGCCTGTGCGTTGGCGGGCGCCTTGGCCTTGGCGCTTGAAGCAGCCGACTGTGCCCAAGCGGGCAAGGGGGAACCGCCGCCTACGACGAGGGCCATCGCCAGTGCCATGCCCATGGGGGAAATCCGCGGGGCTTTCAGCGTGAAATTCAGCGGTGAGGTCAGCGGTGATGTCATGGGCGACCGGATGACCCCGCGGTGCTGGCAAAGTAAGGTGCTCATGGTGTCGTGTCTGTCATTTCATGGCGGCGGTGGGTTCGCCCAGTGCCAGGGGAGCACCGAGCGCGATGAGCGAACGCGGCCCTTCCCGACGCCCGATGATATTCAGGAGATTGGACAAGGCCTCTTCGCGCCCAGCCGCCGCCCTTGCCTCCCCACGAAAACCGGAAGGGCCGCCGGGCTTCCATACCCCGACGCCTTCGAGCCAAAGGGCGGATCCCGAGCGTGAGCTGAGCCGCGCCGTGAGCTCGTTGCTGCCGCGGATGTCGAGTTCGTAGTGGCCGAGCACGGGCAAGGTGGAAACCCGGGAGGCGATCTGGCGCATCTGCACACGCATGGCCGCTTCGATGGCCGGTGAGCCGGACAAGCGCAGGCCGCAGACCAGCCGATCGACCTCGATGGCCAGTTCGCCACTGGGCTGCAAGGTGTTCCACGGAGCCCCAAGGCCCACGAGCCACGCCACCGGCATCTGGGCCTTGACCGGCCCGATGCCGCTGGGTTGGCGCAGAGCAATCTCGACGGCCCCCCACGCGAACTTCACCTGCAGCTCCAGCGGCTGCATGAGCAAGGTGGGGTGCTGCAGGCTCAGCACCATCCCAGGCAACGCGCCTGCCGAAAGGCTCGGGCGCAGCTGCCAGCTCAGCCTTTGCGGCAGGGCCAACTGATCCCGGCTGCCCGGGCCCGCGCCCAATGCCAGCTGGGCCTTGCCGTTCCAGACGGTGCCCGAGGCTTCCAGCGCAAGCAAGCGACCCCCCGTCCAGCTGCCCAGTGCGGCGGTCAGCCACGCTGCCGGTGCCGTCAGCAGCAGGGCCAGCAGCGCACCCAGGCTGGCGCCGACCCAGGCCATCCGCCGCAGCGAAGCGGGCGGTCGGGGCCTTGGCTGCCGGTTCCATCTCAGCTGGCTGTCCATTCGAATTGCAGGCGACCCCGGACCCCACCCGATGTGGGCGTCAGTTCGGCCTCCACGAGTTGCGCACGCAGGCGAGAGCGCAGGGCGCGCAAGGCCTGCCTCAATTGGTCGGCCGAGGCGCCATCGAAGGTCACCGTGACAAAGCGGCCCTGGGCCTCGAGATTGGCGCTGCCGCCCAAGGCCGTGCGCACAAGCGCCCGCGTGGCGTCGTCAAGGCCGGAATCCTGGGTGCGCATCGGATCGGCTTGAACCCCGGCTGCGGCCGCGCCACTGCGCAGCTGGGTCGCCTCGAGGGCCAGCGATTGCAGTCGCTCCTGCGTGGCCTGCGCCGCGTCGCGCTGCGAGGGTGCGGTGCGCAGTGTCGACAGCGCGGGCTTCAACCCGACCGACCACAGCAGCGTGACCCCCAACAACAGCGCGGCGATGGTCACCATCGCCTGCTCGCGGCGGCTGAGTTGCGCCCACTTCGTGCGCAGTGACGAGGACTCCATCATGTGCGGTCTTCTTCCGTGGTGCTTCAGCGCGTGGCCTGTGCAGGGGGAATCAGGCGCAGCACGCTGCCTTCCTGCCGCGCCTGCCAGCCCAGGCCACGGGCATGGTCCTGCATGGCCTGCAGTGAAGCCGCAGGCCACTGAGTTGCGTCCAAGCTTGCGCCTTGTGCGTCCCATCGCATGGCCTTCAGCGGGGCGGCCTGGCCGGCCCACGCAGGCGACAGCACATCCAGCCAGGTCTCCGGATCGGCGGGGCCGGGCAGGCCGCTCGCGCGCCGCAGCGCGTACACCTCGCGTTCAGCCTGGGCCAATGGATCGACCACCACCTTGATGGAGGGGAAGGACTCCCGCAACAACCGTTCGTTTTGCGCCTGTATCTGCTGAACTTCATGGCGAGCCTGCCAAGCCGCGACATTCAGCCCCACGATTTGGATGAGCAGCAAGGCCACGAGTCCGACATGAATGGCTCGGTGGCGCCGATCCTTGAAAGTGGTCCAGGCGGCGCGCAGGGCGCGCGAACCCCGCATCTGGGGCGCCAGGTCGAACTGCAGCAGGTTCGTGCCAGACACGGCGGCCTTCAGAGCCCGATCGGCCACGCCCATGAGGCGCACGCGGGCCGCCGACAGGCCCAACGCCGACAGGCTTTGCGCCGCCGTGGGTTCAGCGGTCCAGAACGGCAGGTCCGATAGCCGCGACCGCCAACCCGACCAGGCCACCGGCGCGATCGCCACGCCCTGCGGGCCGCTCACCACCGCCACGGCCTGCCCTTCCGGCATCACCTTGGCGTGTGCGGCCCAGTCGGGTTCAGGCTCGCTCAGGCTGACCAGGGTATCGATCTGAATCCCGCCATCCGTCAACTCTGCCAACAGGCGTTCGACCCAGGGCTTGTGCACGGCGGCGATCCAACTGGGCGCGTCCTCGCGCAGTCCCGCACGTGACATCGCCAGGTGCGTCACCGCGGCGTCTTCCAGCAACTGATCCTCTAAAGCGCCCACCAGTGCCGGCTGCAGCCGCTTGGCAGCAGACTTGGGCAGCAGGGCCTGCAGCCAGGACACGTCTTCGTCCTGCAAGACAAGCACCGTGCGGTCGGCCCGCGGCAACTGTGCCGGCGCAGCCATGCCTTCACGGTCGATGCCCAGCCCATCACGGCTGTAGACGAACCGCCACTCGACATCCTTGACAGCCGCAATGGCCGCCACGGATGCCGAGGATGCCGAGGGCCTGGCCGACGGCACATCATGGGACGCCGTCCGGACACGCGCAGGCAGAAGAATCGCTAACACGCTCATGGAAACGCAAGGCTAACAGGGTTTGGTGGTCGCCATGATGGGCCCCGGGGGCTCAGGTCCTCAGAGCCTGCTTGGCGCGGGGCGTTCACGGTGCAGGACCACCACCTCGAATTGCCGCCGCTCCACCAGCAGCCGCTCCTCGAACACGCGATCGGCCAGCCGCAAGCGGCCCTGGAGTTCGAAGAAATTGGACTGCACGGAAAGGCCGGCTGCCCGGTTGACCGATTCGAGCGGCGGCAACATGGCCACCACCTGGTCGGCAGATTTGAAGGGGTTGCCGTTGCGCGCTTGCACGATCCGCTGCGCCAGGCTGCTGTCCACGCCGTCAATGGCGATGGCCAGCATCTCGGCCGTGGCGGTATTGACGTTGAGCGGCGTGGGCGCGGGCAGCAGGACCAACCAGGGTCGCAATTGTTCGATCTCCTGCACGCTCAGTCCCCACCACACCAGGTCGCTCAGACGTTCAGGGGCCAGTACCAGGCCACGCCCTGGAGCGGCGGCTTCTTTCTTGGCCAGCCAACTGCGCTGGATGCCCTGGTTGATGCGGGCGGGTACGTCCGTGGGAACACCGGCGGCGGAGCACACGCGCTGAAGGGTGCGCCAGGCCGCAGGCGAGAGTTCGCCGTTGACGACGAGGTTGCGCAGGTTGAAGCGCGATTGCGCGTCCGACACCGCACCGGACACGAAGGCCTGCAGCGCGGGGTTGTCTTCCAGGTCTTCGCGCCCATCGGCCAGGAAGGTGGACAGGCGCGCCTCCTGCAGGGGCACTGCCCAGGGTTCTCCCAGGTGGTCGATCTGGCTGCCGCGCGCATCTTCGCGCAGGATCAGGCGCCCCCAGTCCAGTGCGCCCATCAGCACCCAGCGCGCCTGCAATCGCGCCCGCTCAGCGGATTCGGCCTGCACGGAGCGCCACTGCTGCCACACGAGCGTGCCCGCCAGAGACGCGATGACGGTCACCACCACCATGGCCAGGAGAAGGGCTGCGCCGCGCTGCATCCGGCGCGGCGCAGCCGGGGACTGTCGGGGCCTCACGGCTGCCCCCCCGGCACCAGGACATCCCGGCTCAGTGTGCCCAGGCCCGAATCGCCCTGCAGCGTCATCACCAGCCGCACGCCCTGCGGCAGGCGCTCGCGGGGCGTGACGGGGCGTTCTGTCGATTGTCCCGTCGAGGACTCTGCCCCCGCGCCGACGAGGTCGGCGCTGGACTGTGCGTTGGCCCATGCATTGCCGCGAAAGAAGTACAGCTGCCAGCCGGTCACGCCCTCGGCCAGCGTGATGTGGCCCGGTTCGCGCCCTTGCATCTGGGGCACGCTCGCCCAGCTTTGCATCAGAGTCGATTCCAGCGGTGTGGGGGGCGACGCCCAGCGCTGCCAAACCCCCTGTCGCAGGGACCACACCACCAACTGCACGCCCTCTGGGGCGCGGCGCGTAAGGCGCAGGCGGGCGCCATCGAAGTGGATGGCCGGCACGGGCCCGTCGGTCAGCAAGGCCTGCAGGTCCTGTTCCCATTGGGCCAGTGCCGTGCCCATCACCACCAGGCGTCCGTTTTGCACCTGCACGGCCTCACGCGTGCGCACCAGACCATCGACCGCCTGCCACGACAGGCCTGCAAGGATCGACATGACCACCAGCGCCACCAGCACCTCCACGAGGGTGAAGCCCCTCATGGCGTTGCGGCCCGACATCACGCCCTTGGTCATGGCTAGAGGCGCGAGACCACGGTGGACAAGGTGAGCAGGCCGAGGCCATCCTCGTTGAACATCTGCACGTCCACGCGGCGGAAGTTCGGGTTGGGCGTGTTCTGCGTTCGAACCTGACCACGGTACCGTTGGCCCAACTGCTCGCACATGAACTCGGATTGGCCAGCACCCGGAAAGGCGCGTGTGAGCTTGAGCTCGGTGAGGTGGTTGTCGGCGCACCACTGCGCCGCGGTCAGCTGCGTTTGCCGCTGCGCATTGAGCACCAGCGCGCCCGCGGCCTTCACCCCCGCGCCCAGGGTCACGGCCAGAATGGCCAGGGCCACCAGCACCTCGACCAGGGTGAAGCCTCGTGGTGCAACATGGCGTGCAACATGGCGTGCAACATGGCGCGCAACATGGCGCGCAACATGGCGTGAGTCTTGGCGTATCAGGCGGCGGTCTGGATGGCCCATGATCACTTCGCCTCTTCAACCCGAAAGGCGCCCAGGCCATCGGTGGCTACGATCCGCTGCTCTTGACCCATACGCAGGATGAGACGCTGGGGCGGTATCAAGGGTTCGGGGCCAAGGACCAGGCGCGACGCCCCGATCACCTCGGCCTGCGTTCCCGCATGCAGCCACCGTTGGGGCCAGTCGCCACGGGCGGTGCTTGGCTCGAACAGAAAGTCTGCTCGGGTGTTGCCACTGATGGTCACGCCGCCATTGACGGGCCGGAAGGTCAGGGCCTGCCCGCTGGCGCGGGACTCCATCCGTGCGGCCTCCAAGACGGCGACTAGCCGTGCAGCCTCCTGCTCCAGCCGGTTGGCGGCCGGATCCCGAAGGGCCAGCGCCGCCAAGCCTGTGGCCAGGGCGATCACGGTGACCACGATCAGCAATTCCAGCAGCGTGAAGCCGCCGTGGTGGTGCCGATCGCGCGAGCGCTTGAAAGGCCTATTGCCAGGAGCCGATGTCGGCATCGCGCCCTGTACCGCCGGACTTCCCATCCGCACCAAAGCTGAACACATCCACCTCGCCCTTGAGGCCAGGGTTGAGGTACTGATAGGGCTGTCCCCAGGGGTCTTGGGGCAACTTGTCCAGGTAGGGTTTCCAGTTCAGGGGCTGCGGCCCGGCACCTGGCCTGGCCACCAGCGCCTGCAGGCCCTGTTCGGTGCTCGGGTAGCGCAGGTTGTCGAGCTTGTAGAGCTTGAGCGCCTGCGTGAGATTGGCCACATCGGTGCGCGCAGCGGTCACCCGCGCATCGTCGGCCCGATTCAACACATTGGGCACCACCAGGGCGGCCAGCACACCGATGATGACCAGCACCACCATCAACTCGATCAGGGTGAAGCCACTGGGTCGACCGGAGGCTCGATTCGCGCACAGTGGTCGTGGCGTGCGTGGCAGAAGTGCGAGGCGTGTCATGTTCGGCTGGCGTGTAAAGGCGCAAAGACCGCGCCGGGTTGGCCCGCGCCTATGATACGCAGGCCATGTGGATCAGATTTGTGACATTTGCGCTGTGGCTGGCCGTGGGTGCCAGCGCGGTGGCCTGGATCATGCCCTGGATGACGCCCAGGGCTGATCAAGCGCCCGGCCGGCTGCTGCCCGCAGGCGTGGCCCATACCGTGCCGCCGGCCGATTGGTCGCCTGTGCTGACCGGGGCGCCGGATGCCCAGCCAGCGGTGCCGGTGGCATCCGATGCCTCGCGTTTTCGTCTCGTGGGCGTGGCCGCGCCGGTGCGCGCCTCCGGGCAGGGGGTGGCGATCCTGTCGGTCGATGGAACGCCGCCACGCGCCTTCAAGCCCGGTGATGCGGTGGACGATGCCCGCGTGGTGATCGAGGTCAGCGCGCACACGGTGAAGATCGGTCCTCGCGGAGGCCCGCCGAACCTGGTGTTGCAGGTGCCTCTGTTGCCCCCTCCGGCCACCGGCGTGCCTGCCGGTGTTCCTGTGCCCCCCGCCTGAGGCCCGAACGTACGCTCGGATCAGCGCTGTCAGTGGGCGGAGGCGGGCAGCCCTTCAACGCAGGAACAAGCGGTAAACCGGGTTGCTGGACTCGTCTACCCATGGGTAGTCCAGGTCCCTGAGGAACCGTTCCAAATCGGCTTCTTCGCCTTCGGGAATCTGCAGACCCACCAGCACGCGGCCATAGTCGGCGCCCTGGTTGCGGTAGTGGAACAGGCTGATGTTCCAAGCCGGGTTCATCGACGAGAGGAACTTCAGCAAGGCACCTGGACGCTCAGGGAAGATGAAGCGCAGCAGGCGTTCGTCACGCGCCATGGGCGCGCGCCCACCCACCAGGTGGCGCGCGTGCTCCTTGGCCAGCTCGTCGTCGCTCAGGTTCACCGTCTGGAAGCCCTGCTGCTCAAACTGCTGGGCGATCCGCGCGGCCTCGTCCCGCCTAGCGATACTCAGACCCACAAACACATGGGCGGCGTCGGCGTCGGACATGCGGTAGTTGAACTCGGTCACGCTGCGCGGCCCCACCACCTCACAGAAGGCCTTGAAGGCGCCGGGCCGCTCAGGGATGGTGACCGCGAACAGGGCCTCGCGCTGCTCGCCGAACTCCGCCCGCTCGGCCACAAAGCGCAGGCGGTCGAAGTTCATATTGGCCCCGCAGGTGATGGCCACCAGGGTCTTACCCTTCAGGCCATGGCGCTCCACGTACTGCTTGACCGCCGCCACGCCCAGGGCGCCGGCGGGCTCCATCACGCTGCGCGTGTCCTGGAACACATCCTTGATGGCGGCGCACACCTCGTCGGTGTCCACCAGCACAAAGTCGTCCACCAGTTCGCGGGTGATTCGAAAGGTTTCCTCGCCGACCAGCTTGACCGCAGTGCCGTCGGAAAACAGGCCCACGTCGTGCAGTTGCACACGCTGCCCAGCCTGCACCGATTGGTGCATCGCGTCCGAGTCCTGTGTCTGCACGCCGATGACCTTGATTTCGGGCCGAACGGCCTTGAGGTAGCTGGCCACGCCTGAAATCAGGCCGCCACCGCCGATGGCCACGAAGACCGCATCGATGGGACCCTGGTGTTGGCGCAGGATTTCCATGCCGATGGTGCCCTGCCCCGCGATCACGTCCGGGTCATCGAAGGGATGCACGAACACCAGATCCTGTTCGGTCTGCAGTTTGAGCGCGTGTTGGTAGGCGTCAGAGTAGCTCTCGCCCTGCAGCACCACCGTGCCGCCCAGGGCCTGCACCGCCTCGACCTTCACCTTCGGGGTGGTCACGGGCATCACCACCAGGGCCTTCGTGCCCAGCTTGCGCGCGCTCAAGGCCACGCCTTGCGCATGGTTGCCGGCCGAGGCGCAGATCACGCCGCGAGCCAGTTGGTCGGGGCTGAGGTGCGCCATCTTGTTGTAGGCGCCGCGCAGCTTGAAGCTGAAGACGGGTTGCTGGTCCTCGCGCTTGAGCAGCACCTGGTTGTCCAGGCGGCGTGAGAGGTTGCGCGCCGGCTCCAGCGCAGATTCCACCGCCACGTCATACACGCGCGCGGTGAGGATGCGCTTCAAATAATCGAGTTTCTGGGGCATCGTGGCGCGATTGTCGGCTACGGCCGTGAAAAAAGGCCCGGGGCGTGAACCCCGGGCCTGAACCACCGTTTGGAGGTGGAGGAGACAATCGGTGAGGATGCAGGCCGGTGGCCGTTTTCGCGCTGCGGCAAAAACGCCTACCTGGCTTGACACCTCTCGATGCAACGAAGTCTAGCACCGGTTATGCTGCGCTGCAACAACACGGGCGTACTTGCCTCCGATGCTTGAGGGGGTCTTGGCATTCGCCACCAAAGGAGTATTGAGTCATGGAATGCACAGTCGATTGGATGCCGGCCAGCGGCATGGCCTTTGCCGCCGAGACCGGCAGCGGCCATCTTGTCAACATGGACGGAGCACCCGATGGCGGAGGCCGCAACCTGGCCCCTAGGCCGATGGAGCTGTTGCTGGCGGGGGCTGGGGGTTGTACGGCCTATGACGTTGTGCTGATCCTCAAGCGGGGACGCCACGACGTGCGGGGCTGCCGCGTCCAGCTGTCGGCCGAGCGGGCGACGACGGATCCCAAGGTCTTCACCAAGATCGGCATGCACTTCATCGTCAGCGGTCGCCAGTTGCCGCTGGCCGCGGTGGAGCGGGCGATCGCCATGTCCCACGAGAAGTACTGCTCGGCCACCATCATGCTGGGCAAGACGGCCGAGGTGGTCGTCACCCACGAAGTGTCCGAGGTCTGAGTCGCCCTCGGGGCCTCAGACCTCGGGGCCTCAGATCCAGTGGGCGGTGGTCGTCATCACCCGGGCAGTCAGCTTCATCAGACCTTGAATCGGCGCCGGGACGGGCGCAGCGCCCGCCTCCCGGGCCTCTTGGCCGTGTCGAGCCTCGTCCTGCCGCATCTGCTCCACGATGGCGCGTGAGGCGGTGTCCTCCGCCGGCAGCCGGTTCAAGTGCCCGGCCAAGTGATCCTCCACCTGACGCTCGGTTTCCACGACAAAGCCCAGGCTGATCGCATCGCCGGCCCGGCCGGCGGCCAGTCCAATGGCAAAAGCCCCGGCAAACCACAGAGGGTTCAGCAGGCTTGGGCGGTCCTTGAGTTCCTTCAGGCGTTGTTGCGTCCAGGCCAGGTGATCGAGTTCCTCCTGGGCGGCGCGCAGCATGTGTTCCCGCCGTTCGGGCGTGCGCGCCATCAAGGCCTGTGCCTGATACAGCGCCTGGGCACAGACTTCACCCACATGGTTGACCCGCATGAGCGCAGCCGATTCGCGGCGTTGGGCTTCGCTTAGGGGTGGGGTGGCGCCAGAGGCAGGAGCTGCAGAAGGGGCCGGTCGAGAGGCTGAAACGGCACCACCGAGGGTGCGAAGCGCCTGATCGGCGGCCGCCAGCGCATGGTCGAGGCGGGACAGTGAGCGGGTTGTCGTGGACAAATGGTGCAGGGTTCCCACTGGACGGGGCTGGCTTCGTTGTAGCTGAGCAACATTATCGGACATTATTCAGGCCTTTCACTAGGCGAGTGGTCCGTTCGCTGATGAAATATCCTCAGCCTCCCGAATTGGGAGTCCCCTGTCGGTCTGTCCGGCCGAAGGAGTACTTTTTTAAACCCAGGAGAAACTTCACATGAAGAAAACCCTCGTCGCTCTGGCCGTTCTGGCTTCCTCTGGCACCGCATTCGCCCAAGCAGCCGCTCCTGCTTCGTCCGTGACGCTGTTCGGCATTCTGGACGCCAGCGTGACCAACGTCGACAAGAACGCCGCTGGCGCATCGTTCACCGGCCTGACCGACAGCAACGTGGCTTCTTCCCAGTTCGGCATGCGCGGTTCCGAGAACATCGGCGGTGGCTTGCGCGCCATCTTCGAACTGACCGCTGACGTGAACACCACCAACGGTACCTTTGACGCCACGGCCGCCAATGCCTACAGCAGCGGCGCCCTGTTCCGTCGTGGTTCTTGGGTGGGCCTGGCCGGCAGCTTTGGGCAAATCACCCTGGGCCGTCGCCTGAACCCGTTCCTGATCGGCGCGGCCGTGGACCAAGTTCACGCCGCCAACTCCACCCAGACCGCTCGCGCGGCCGCCATGGGTTACGCCGATTTCTGGACCAAGAACGCAGTGACCTATGTGTCGCCTGCGATGAACGGCTTCACCGTGCACCTGCAGCATGGCATGAGCAACACGGCTGGGCGTACCGGTGATGGCACCATGATGGCTGCGGTGGCCGTCTACTCCAAGGGCCCCCTGAACGCTTCGGCCGGCTACGAGAAGATCGACGGTGGCCTGACCGCCGTTGAAGTGGCTGCAACCTCCGGCGTTTCCACGGTCGTGGCCGCTCCGGCTGTCGGCAAGAAGGAAGCCCAGTACATCAACGCCCGTTATGCCATGGGCCCGATCACCCTGGGCGCTGGCTTCTTCCAGGTCAAGGGCGCGATTGCCAACACGGCGGCCACCACGTCTACGCGTGATGGCTCTTCGGTGCACGCCCGTTACGACTTCAGCAAGCAGGCTTCTGCTTCGCTGTCGTACAACGACTTCGAAGGCACGAAAGTCACGACGCTGCAGGCCCGTTATGTTCTGAGCCCCCGCACCTCGCTGTACGGCCTCATGAACAGCATCGACAACGGCAAGGTCACGACCTTTGTGCCGACCTGGGGTGCTCGCGCCAACCCCCGTCCGGGCAACAACCAGACCGCCCTGTCGGCTGGCGTGATCCACGCGTTCTGATGCCCGCCTGAGCCGAAGTCTTTCGGCGCACGCTAACATCCGGCCCCGCCGCAGCGATGCGGCGGGGTTTTTTCTTTCATGCTTGTCTTTATCCTTCGCCGCCTGTTCCAAGCCTCGTTGGTGCTGCTCACCGTGGGCTTCATCGCCTT
>JBEAWD010000070.1:0-2603 GCA_041160585.1 Pseudomonadota bacterium
TGAGAGATCGATCAATCCGGCGGACTCTGCTGGCCGCACTGGTGGGCTGCAGCGCGGCCACCGGTGTGCACGGGCAAGGCGCCGAGCCCCTTCCGGCGGGCAATGCGCCTTCCACTGCGCCGACACCCAAGCCCGCACCCGCACCTGCGGCCGGCTTGAAGCCGGCGCAGACGCCGCCAGCGCCCGCCTCTGCGCCCGTGCAGCGCGTCAACGTCGAGGGCAACCAGGACCCCAACGACGCCCGCCGCCGCTCCAGCGCCTCTCGGATCATCTACGGCCGTGACGAGATCGAACGCATGGGGGACGCCACCGTTGGCGAGATCCTCAAGCGTTTGCCGGGGGTGACCATTGGCGGGCGGCCGGGCCGCGGCGGCGACCCTCGGATGCGCGGCCTGGGCGGCGGCTACACCCAGATCCTGGTAGACGGTGAGCGCATGCCGCCGGGCTTCTCGGTGGACGCCATCGAACCGGACCAGATCGAGCGCATCGAGATCCTGCGTGCGCCGGTGGCCGAGTTCGGCGCGCGCGCCATCGCCGGCACCATCAACATCGTGCTGCGTGAGGAGTTCAAACCGCGCCAGAACGCACTGCGCGCCTTTGTGGCGATGGAGGAAGACCGTCCGCAGGGCAACCTGACCTGGACCCGCGGCGACCGTCAAGGGGCCATGGACTACACCGTCACCGGCACCGTTTCCGGGCGCCGCCAACAGGACGCCAGCACCAGCGCCATCAACGGTTTCAAGCCCGATGGGTCTGCCGTGCTGGCCCAGCGGATCCACAACCTGTCGACCTCCGACAACGCGGCGGCCTTCGTCAGCGGCCGCTGGCGCTGGCAGGCCGGGCGTGACCGCTGGGAAATTCAGCCCTCCCTCAACCTCACCCGCGCGCAAGGGCGGGGCGCTTCCGATCTTGAGCAAACCCTGGGCCTGTTGCCCGCCCCCTATGCGCATGCCGATTCGCAATCGAGCAGCCACACCGAGCAGGGTCGGCTGGGGGGCAGTTGGATGCGGGTGTTGGACAGCGGTGCGCGCCTGCTGATTCGGGGTGGCGGCTCGGTGAACTTGAGCTCGCGCGAATCGGAGGCCATGCAGCGTGCGGCAGACGGCTCGCTGCTGCGTCTGCGCCAGGACCGCTCCCGCATCGAGGACCAATCCTTCAACCATGGCGGCCGCTATTCGCAGCTGATCGTGCGCAACGGCAACCAGGACCATTCCCTGGTGGCGGGCTGGGAACTGCAGCTCAATCGCCGGCTGGACCAGCGCACGCTGTTGGACAACGGCGTGTCGCGCCTGGCCGATTTCGGCGACGACGTGCAGGCCGCCACCCGCCGAGTGGCCCTGTACGTACAGGACGAATGGGAAATCGACAAGGTCTGGGGCATCAACCTGGGCCTGCGGTGGGAGGGCATCAACACCCGCAGCGATTCGGCCCTGCTGAAGGTGGACAACACCAGCAGTGTGGCCACGCCGCTGGCGCATTTCGTGTGGCGCCTGGCGCCGGGCTCGCGAGACCAGCTCCGGCTGTCCCTGACCCGCAGCTACCGCACCCCCTCAACCGCACAGCTGATCGCCCGGCCGGTGTTGTCGGGCCTGTACCCGGCCGACGGCCCCAACCAGCCCACGAGCCCCGACCGCGCCGGCAACCCCTTGCTCAAGCCCGAGGTGGCGCGAGGCGTGGACCTCGCGTTCGAGCGATTCCTGCAGGGCGGCGGGGTGGTGAGCGCCAATGTGTTTGCCCGCCACATCGATGACCTCATCCGCAATGTGCGCACCTTGCAAAGCGTGGTGTGGAGCCCCGTGCCGCGCTGGGTGAGCAGCCCGCGCAACATCGGTGCGGCGCAGACCGCAGGCATCGAGTTGGAGGCGCGATTCCGTGCCTCCGATGTGGGCCTGCCAAGTTGGCCGCTGACGGTGCGCAGCAACGCCAGCCGCTTCTGGTCCAGGGTCGATCAGGTGCCCGGGCCAGACAACCGGCTTGACCAGCAGCCCAACTGGACGGCCAACCTGGGCTTGGATTGGGCCGCGCGAGCGGTTCCCTGGACCTGGGGTGGAAACCTGAACCTCACGCCGGCCTTTGTGGTCCGCCAGATCGACGGGCAGTACTACGAGCAGGGGCGAAAGCGTGTGGTCGACGCCTACGCCTTGTGGCGCATCTCGCCCCTGACAGGGCTGCGTTTTTCCGTGTCCAATGCCCATCCGCTGGACTACTTCACGCGCAACACCTCGGAACTGGAAGACGGCAGCCTGCAGCGTCAGCAGACGCTGGCCCGCACCTATGCGGTGTGGGGTGCAAGGTTGGAATTGAAGTTCTGAGCGGCGACCTCGCATGCCCGCCCCCATTCCCACGCTTAACGACTGCCGTGCACTGGATGCGGCCGATCCCTTGGCCTGCCTGGCCGCGCAGTTCGACATCCCCCCGGGCCTGATCTACCTCGACGGCAACTCCCTGGGGCCCCTGCCCAAAGCCGCTGCCGCCGCGGTGGGCCAGGCCGTTCATCAGGAATGGGGCCAGGGACTGATCCGCAGTTGGAACGATGCGGGCTGGATCACCCGTTCGCAGGCGGTGGGCGACGCCATTGCGCCGCTGGTGGGTGCCGGAAGCGG
>JBEAWD010000085.1:0-10409 GCA_041160585.1 Pseudomonadota bacterium
GACAAGACCCTCGAAGACGGCGACCTGCTGTACACCGGCGTCTTGGCCCTGCCCTCGGACTTCTGGGAGCATCATGGCAAGACGATGGAGAGCTGGCAGCAAGGCGGCAGCACCTACTACCGCATCTCCGGCCCGCTGGTGCCTTCCCTCCTGATCAATGAGTTCGTATACCTCGAAGCCCCAGGGGCCACACCCCTGTACGCGCGGGTCACCGAAATCACCGGCAAGACGGCGGTGCTGCGCACGCTGCGCGAGTTCACTCACCAGAAGAACGCCGTCTGGGGCGTCACCGCGCGCAACCGCGAGCAGAACTTCGCCCTGAACCTGCTGATGGACCCAGACTGCGACTTCATCACGCTCACCGGCACGGCCGGTACCGGCAAGACCCTGATGACCTTGGCTGCGGGTCTGGCGCAGGTGTTGGACGACCGCCGCTACACCGAGATCATCGTGACCCGGGTCACCGTGCCCGTTGGCGAAGACATCGGCTTTCTGCCGGGCACCGAGGAAGAGAAGATGGGCCCGTGGATGGGCGCGCTCGACGACAACCTGGAGGTGTTGGCCCGCAGTGACGGTGCAGCCGGCGAATGGGGACGCGCCGCCACCAACGACCTCGTGCGCAGCAAGATCAAGATCAAGAGCCTGAACTTCATGCGCGGGCGAACCTTCCTCAACAAGTTCGTCATCATCGACGAAGCGCAGAACCTCACCCCCAAGCAGATGAAGACCCTGATCACCCGGGCGGGCCCCGGCACGAAGATCGTTTGCCTGGGCAACCTCGCGCAGATCGACACGCCCTACCTGACCGAAGGCTCCTCAGGCCTGACGTATGCGGTCGACCGCTTCAAGGGCTGGCCGCATTCCGGCCACGTGACGCTGGCGCGGGGCGAGCGCTCTCGCCTGGCGGACTACGCCTCTGAGGTCTTGTAGGGCCTGTCGAAGGCCAGTAGTGGACAGTCGACGGACAAGCGAAGACTACTTGGCCGCCACCAAGTCCTTGATCTGCTGCAGCGCGCTCGGGTCTTCGATGGTCGTGAGGTCACCCGGGTCGCGTCCCTCGCACACCGCCTGAATGGCGCGTCGCAACAGCTTGCCGCTGCGTGTCTTGGGCAGCAGGGTCACGAAGCGAACCCGCGCCGGACGCGCCACCGCGCCCAGCTGCTCATCCACCACCTTCATGATCTCGCCCTCCAACTTCAGGGCCGACGCCGGGTCGGCCGCCTTGGAGGCGTCCTTGAGCACCGCGAATGCCATGGCCACCTGCCCCTTGAGCTGGTCGGCCACGCCGACCACGGCCACCTCGGCCACATTGGCGTGGCTGGAGATGCTTTCCTCGATTTCGCGCGTGCCCAGGCGGTGGCCTGCAACGTTGATCACATCGTCAGTGCGGCCCAGGATGAAGTAGTAGCCGTCCTCATCGCGAATGCCCCAGTCAAAGGTGCTGTACACCTGCCGCCCGGGGATGCTCTTCCAATAAGTGCTGACATAGCGCGCGTCGTCGCGCCACACCGTCTGCATGAAGCCTGGGGGCAGCGGTCCCTCGATGGCCACCACACCCTTCTCATTGGCGGCGTGCAACTCTTCCCCCGTACTCTCGTTGAACAGCTTCACTTTGAAGCCGTACATCGGAATGCCGGGACTGCCGAACTTGCTGGGCTTGTTTTCGACGCCATTGGCGATCGTCAACACCGGCGCGCCGGTCTCGGTCTGCCAGTAGTTGTCGATGATGGGCCGCTTGAGTGCGTCAGCGATCCACTGCGCCGTGGGCTCATCCAAGGGCTCACCGGCCAGGAACAGCGCCCGCAGTGACGACAGATCGTACTTGGACAGATAGGCCGGGTCCTGCTTCTTGAGAACCCTCACCGCCGTAGGCGCGCTGAACATGGCCGTGACCTTGTACTTCTCGACCAGGCTCCACCAAATGCCAGCGTCCGGACGGATGGGCAGGCCCTCATACATGATGGTGGCCATGCCGTGCAGCAGCGGGCCGTAGATGATGTAGCTATGCCCCACCACCCAACCGATGTCGCTGGTGGAGAAATAGGTTTCGCCGGGCTTGCACATGAAGATGTGCTGCATCGAGGCGGCCAAATTGACCATGTAACCACCCGTGTCTCGCTGCACGCCCTTGGGGCGGCCGGTGGTGCCGCTGGTGTAGAGCGTGTAGCTCGGGTGGGAGGCCTCCACCCACTCGCAGGGCACATGGGTACCCTTCATGCGCGACGCCAGCGCGGAATAGTCTTCGTCGCGACCGGCGATCATGGGCATGTCGGCCAGGCCACGGTTGACCATCACCACCTTGCTCGGCTTGCTCTTGGCCAGATGGATGGCCTCATCCAGGAGTCCCTTGTAGGGCACCACCTTGCCGCCGCGGCTGCCCGCATCGGCGCTTACGATCACCTTGGGCTCGGCATCATCGATGCGACTGGCCAGCGACACGCTGGCAAACCCGCCAAAGACCACCGAGTGGATGGCGCCGATGCGCACACAGGCCAGCATCGCGAAAGCCGCCTCGGGAATCATGGGCATGTAGATCAGCACACGGTCGCCCTTGCCCACCCCTTGGGCCTTCAGGACGGCGGCCATCTGTTGCACCTCGTCATGAAGCTGCGCGTAGGTGTAGGTCACCTCGCGGTCAACCTCGGTGGACACCCAGATCAGGGCTTTTTGGTTCGCACGATCCTTCAGATGTCGATCCACCGCGTTGTGGCACAAATTGGTGGTGCCCCCGACGAACCAATTCGTAAAGGGAGCCCGCGAGTCGTCCAGGACCCTCGTGTAGGGCGTCTTCCAATCGATCAGGCGGGCCTGCTCGTCCCAGAAGGCCTCGGGTTGTTCGATCGAACGGCGGTAGAACTCGGCGTAGCTCATCGGTGTGTCCTCTTGCGTGTCCTCAATCTCCATCCAGGGCAGATTGTCGATGGCGCACTTGCAACCGCCTGACGCCCGCATCCGGCGCGGCAGCCATCGCGCCTAGGCGGCCACCTTCACCACCACCCGACCTCGCACCTGCCCGGACATCAGCCGCTGCGCCGCCTGAACGGCATCATTCAGGTCGACCTCGGTGACCATCCGCTCGAGCAGCGCCGAAGGCAGTTCGGAAGCCAAACGGGACCACGCCTGTTGGCGAAGCGCCAAGGGTGCCATCACGCTGTCCACCCCCACCAACTTCACACCCCGGAGAATGAATGGCATGACGGAGCCGGGAAGGTCTCCGCCCTGTGCCAAGCCGCAAGCCGCCACCGCCCCGCCATAACGCGTCTGGGCCAATGCATTGACCAGGGTATGGCTGCCCACCGCGTCAACCACACCCGCCCAGCGTTCCTTTTGCAGCGGTTTGCCCGCGGCGGCCAATTCGGCGCGGTCGATCAACTGCGCGGCCCCCAAGGCCTCCAGGTATTGCCCCTCGTGCACCTTGCCGGTGGCCGCCACCACGCGGTAACCCGCCTTGGCCAACAGGGCCACCGCCACACTGCCCACTCCACCCGTGGCCCCCGTCACCAACACCTCGCCGGAGCCCGGATTGACCCCCTGGGACTGCAGGGCCATCACGCACAGCATCGCGGTGTAGCCGGCTGTGCCGATGGCCATGGCTTGTCGGTTGCTGATCGCATCAGGCAGCTTGACCAGCCAGTCGCCTTGCAGGCTGGCCTGCTCAGACATGCACCCCCAGCGGGTCTCACCGAGGCCCCAACCGTTGTGCACCACCCGGTCACCTGGCTTGAATCCAGGGTGCTGACTGCTCAGCACCAGGCCTGCGCCATCGATGCCTGCCACCATCGGCCAACTGCGCACCACCGGCGCCTTTTGCGTGATGGCCAGCCCGTCCTTGTAATTGAGGGTGGAGTACTCCACCGCCACGAGCACGTCGCCGGGCGGCAAGGCGGCCGCATCCAGGCTCTTCACCGATGCGCTGAAGGCACCGGTCGCATCCTTTTCCAACATCAAGGCACGCATGGCGGCCCTCCTATTTGTGCAGCGTTCGGTTGTCTGCACCATGTTATCCTCCACCGCTGTTTGACGTACCAGGCTACCCCAGACCAGGGCTGGCCGCTGCTGCCAGGCATGGCCCGAAACCATCGGATCCACTTCCTCAACGCTGAACCGTCCCGTGAGCCTGCCGTGTTCGGGTACACAGCTTGCGGTATCGCGCGCCGCTGGAGATCGGGGTTTCAGCGGGGATGCGCGATGCTCTGTCTGAGCGCCGCGCTGTGCGGGCTCAGCCCCAACGCCTTCTCGCAGCCGGAAGTCTCCTCGCAGCCCGGCGCTCCGATCGACCCCTTGGCTGCCCTGCTTGTCGAGAAGGGGCTCCTGCCGTCCACCGCCCCACAGACCGTGCGCAAGGTGAGCGATGCGGCCTCCGAGCTGGTGCTGTCGGCCATGAACTTCCTCGGGGTACGCTACCGCCGAGGCGGCAACAGCACCGAGGACGGGTTCGATTGCAGCGGCTTCACACGACATGTCTTCGAAAACAGCATCGGCCTGCTGCTGCCGCGGCGGGCCGACGAACAGGCGCGGTTGCCGGGTCTGGCCAATGTGGCTCGCGATGAACTGCGGCCTGGCGACCTCGTGTTCTTCAACACCATGCGCCGCACCTTCTCGCACGTTGGCATCTACGTCGGTGACGGCAAGTTCATCCACGCCCCCAAACCCGGCGCGTCGGTGCGAATCGAGGACATGCGCGAGGCCTACTGGAGCAAGCGCTACACGGGCGCCCGCCGCGCGCCCATGGAAGACGGCGGCGCACTGGCTGGACTGCGCAAAACCCTGAGCGGCTATCTGACCTCCGACGAGCGCGGCACGCCCTGAAGCCGCGCGGCGGCACAATGGGCGTATGGGTGATGCCGCCATTCCATTGATCGATCTGCGCCACGCGGGCCGCAAGGCCGTGGTGCCTTCCGTTCTGGCGCCGGCCAACGGCCTGTTGAGCGACCGATTGGGTCGGCCGTTGCGCGACTTGCGCATCTCGGTGACCGATCGCTGCAACTTCCGCTGCAGCTATTGCATGCCCAAGGAAGTCTTTGACAGCCAGTACAAGTTCCTGCCGCAATCCTCCTTGCTGAGTTTCGAGGAGATCACGCGCACCGCTCGACTGTTCGCCACGCATGGTGTGCAGAAACTTCGGCTGACCGGTGGAGAACCGCTGCTGCGCAAGCACCTGGAGGTGTTGGTGGGCATGCTGGCGGAGTTGCGTACGCCCGAAGGTCAGCCGCTGGATCTCACCTTGACGACCAACGCCTCCTTGCTCACCCGCAAGGCGCAGGCCCTGAAGGACGCCGGACTCCAGCGCATCACCATCAGCCTGGACGCCTTGGACGACGGCATCTTTCGACGCATGAACGATGTCGACTTTCCGGTGGCCGACGTGCTGGCCGGCATCGAGGCCGCCGCGGCCGCGGGTTTGGCCCCCATCAAGGTGAACATGGTCGTCAAGCGTGGCGTCAACGACCACGAGATCGTCCCCATGGCGCGTTTTTTCCGCGAGAACTTCGGCGCGGCCGTGGTGCTTCGCTTCATCGAGTACATGGACGTGGGCAGCACGAACGGCTGGGCCATGGACCACGTGCTGCCGTCCGCTGAGGTGCTCTCACGACTGCAGCAGGGTTTCGAACTTGAGCCACTTGATCCCACCGCACAGGGCGAGACGGCCGAACGTTGGCGCTACCGGGACGGACGCGGCGAAGTGGGATTCATCTCCAGCGTCACGCAAGCCTTCTGCCAGGATTGCAACCGTGCGCGACTGTCCACCGAGGGGCGCCTCTACCTGTGCCTGTTCGGGAGCCAGGGATGGGACCTTCGGCCGCTGTTGCGTGAAGAGCAGGCCAGCGACGAAGAGATCGCGGCGGCCATCGGCCTGATCTGGTCCGGGCGTGATGATCGCTATTCGGAACTGCGCGGACGCAACGCAGCCCCCGCGCAGGCGGGCAGCCGCAAGGTTGAGATGCATTACATCGGAGGCTGAGCCTTGACGATCGAACGAGCGGACATCACCGGCCTGATCCTGGCGGGCGGCCGGGGCAGTCGCATGGGCGGCGTGGACAAGGGCCTGCAGAACTTTCAAGGCGCGCCACTGGCCCTGCACGCCCTGATGCGCCTGGCGCCCCAGGTGGGGGCCCTGATGGTCAACGCCAACCGCAACCTTGGGGCCTACGAGGCACTGGAAGTGCCGGTCTGGCCCGACAGCACACCGGACTTTGCAGGACCCTTGGCCGGCATGCTCACCGGCCTGGAGCACTGTGAAACGCCTTGGATGGCCACGGTACCCTGTGACTCACCCCTGTTCCCCTTGGATTTCGTGGAACGCCTGGCGGCTGCGGCCGCAGGACACCAGGCCGAGATCGCGATGGTTCGCGCGCCTGAAGGATCGGATACGCAGCTGCGCGCTCAACCCGTGTTCTGCCTGCTACACATCGACGTGGCCGAGGGCCTGGCGCAGTTTCTTCAGCGCGGTGGCCGAAAGATCGACGAGTTCACCGCCACCCGCCGCACGGTGATGGTCGACTTCGAGGACGCGCACGCCTTCCGCAACGCCAATACCCTGGCCGAACTTCAGGCGCTGGGCGCACCATGAACGACGCCGCCGCGCACCGCCGTACGCTGAGGGAGATCGCCGACAGTCTGGCCGGCTATGACCCCATGTCGCTGCGGGTGACCCAGGCGCAGGCCTTCATCGCCGGGCTGGTGCCCACCGTGCAGGGAATTGAACAACTCGCCCTCAGAAGCACGCTCGGGCGGGTGCTGGCCGCACCCGTGCACTCGCCGATCAACGTGCCGGCACATGACAACTCTGCCATGGACGGCTATGCCCTGCGCGGGACCGACCTCCGAACCGATGGCCCCAGCGAGTTCGCCGTGGTGGGCAAGGGATTGGCCGGCGCGAAGTTCGAGGGAGTGGTCGACTCCGGGCAGTGCGTGCGCATCACCACCGGCGCCGTCATGCCCGAGGGACTGGATACCGTCGTGCCCCAGGAGTTCACCACCCTGCACGAGGGCCGCGTGCGGATCGAAGCGGGTGTCGTGAGAACGGGGGACAACCGGCGGCTGGCTGGCGAAGACCTCGCTCGGGGCTCCGTCGCCCTGCCAGCCGGGCGGATCATCACGCCCTCGGATCTTGGGGTGGCCGCTTCACTGGGTCGGGCCGAGTTGCCGGTGCGACGCCGCCTGCGCGTGGCCTTCTTCTCGACGGGCGATGAGCTTCGCTCCCTGGGTGAGCCATTGGATGAAGGCTGCGTGTACGACAGCAACCGCTACACCATCTGGGGCATGCTGCATCGACTCGGGTTCGTCGACGCAATCGACATGGGTGTCGTGCGCGATGATGCAGCGTCACTGGAGGCCGCCTTTCGTGAAGCCTCATCCTGCGCAGACGCGATCGTCACCTCCGGGGGGGTGAGCGTGGGCGAGGCTGACCACACCAAGCAGGTGATGGCCGCCCTGGGCGATGTGGTGTTCTGGCGAATCGCCATGCGCCCGGGCCGCCCCATGGCCATCGGCCGCATACAAGGCGGCGCCATCCTGTTCGGCCTGCCCGGCAATCCTGTGGCCGTCATGGTGACCTTTTACGCCTTCGTGCGCCAGGCTCTGATGCAGATGGCCGGCGTGCAGGGCTTGCCGCTGGCCATGCTGCGCGCCCGCTGCCTCACCCCCTTGCGCAAGAAACCTGGGCGAACCGAATACCAGCGTGGCATCGTCACCCTTGGGGATGACGGCCAGTGGGAAGTCCGCATCACCGGGGCCCAGGGTTCGGGAATCCTCAGCAGCATGAGTGCGGCCAACGGTTTGGTCGTCTTGCCGCACGACAGCGGCGATGTTCAACAGGGCGATCTGGTGGAGCTTTGGCCCTTTGATGGGCTGATCTAAGCGACACCCGCCTGTGCCGCCCCCCGATTGGCCAGCGCGTCAGCGCGCTCGTTGCCCACATCGCCGTTGTGGCCCTTGACCCAGTGCCAATGCACTTGATGCGTGGCCGCCAAGCTGTCCAAGGCCTGCCACAGATCGATGTTCTTCACCGGCTTTCGATCGGCCGTCTTCCAACCGCGGGCCTTCCAGCCACGGATCCAAGTCGTGATTCCCTGCCTCACGTATTCGCTGTCGGTGTACACGTCGATCGCGCAGGGTCGATTCAGTGTGGACAGCGCCTGGATCACCGCCGTGAGCTCCATCCGGTTGTTGGTGGTGCTGGGCTCGCCACCGAACAGCTCTCGCTCATGCGCGCCGTAGCGCATCCAGGCACCCCAGCCGCCGGGGCCCGGATTACCCTTGCAGGCCCCATCGGTGTAGATCAGCACGCGATCGCTCGACATTCAACGCCCCTGGCTGTTGCGATGGTGGCGTTGGGTCACCACGGTGCGCGCCCTGGACTTCACGGACTTGGTCTTGCGGCTGAGTTCCAGCAATCGCACGCCTCGCACCCGCTTGATCGCCATCACCGCATAGACCCCGCCCAGAACGGGCCACCAGCGGTCGCCCAGGGGCTCCATCCAGCGCAGGCGTTCCAACCAGGCTGGACTGGCCACGGGCGGTGCATAGCAACCGAAGCGCCCCCCCTCCACCTCAAAGCTCAACAGGCGCAGCCAATCCCGTAGACGCCAATAGCCGACCCAGTCGGGCACGCCGGCCAGGACCGAGCCCTTGACCGCACCGTTTGCACCTTGGCGCGAGATTCGACGAAAGCGCCCGACCGCACCCCATACGCTGGCCGGATTGAATCCGGTGATGACCAAGCGACCCTCCGGCCGCAGTACACGCTCGGCCTCGCGCAGCGCCAGGTGCGGATCGGCACAGGTCTCCAGCGTGTGTGGCATGACCACGAGGTCAAGGCTGTTGCTCTCGAAGGGCAGGGCATGGAACTCGGCGCACACCTGCGGTGTGATGCCCACCGACGGCGTCTGAGCTTCAAGGCTCGCCGAACTCACCAGCCAGCGATGCGGCATGCGGTTGTGGCGCAGGGCCTGCAGCTCGGGCATGCCCAGCTGAACGGCGTGGTACCCGAACACGTCGGAAACCCAATCATCGATCTGCAACTGCTGCCACGACAGCGCGTGGGCGCCGGCCACGGTGGCCGCCCACGGGACACCCCCTGCGAGGGTGGCGTTCCTATAATCCGCGCTGTTGTTGACGTCCATCAATTCATGATCGAGCTGCTGAGCCTGCCGGCGTTTTCCGACAACTACATCTGGATGGTCCACAACGGCCGAGAGGCGGTGGTCGTGGACCCCGGTGACGGTGCGGTTGTTCGCCAGGGCTTGGCACAGCGGCGTCTGGTGCTTGGCGCCATTCTAGTGACCCACCACCACCCTGACCACACCGGCGGCATACAAGACCTGCGTGACCTGTTGACGGGTCCGGTGTACGCCCCCGCACGCGAACAGACCCCTGAGCCGCGTCAGCCGGTCTGCGGCGGTCAATCGTTCGAGCTTCTGGGCACACGGGTCCGGGTCATGGATGTCCCGGGCCACACGACCGGCCATATTGCCTTCGTGATGGAGCCCGAGGATCAGGCCCCGATCCTGTTCTGCGGCGACACCCTGTTTTCCGGTGGCTGCGGCCGACTGTTTGAAGGCACCGCCGCCCAGATGCACGCCTCGCTTCAGGCACTGGCGGCTTTGCCGGGCCCGACGCGCGTGTGCTGCGCCCATGAGTACACCTTGTCGAACCTGCGCTTTGCCAGCGCGGTGGAGCCCGGCAACCCGGAGTTGGCCGCCTATCGGCAGTGGTGTACGCAGCAGCGAGATCAGGGCGAACCCACCCTGCCCTCGACCATCGAGATCGAGCGGCAGATCAATCCCTTCCTGCGTTGCGCTGAGCCCGAGGTACGGGCCAGCGCGACGGCGCAAGGGGCTCAGGCCGAAGACCCTGTGGCCGTGCTGGCGGCACTGCGTGAGTGGAAGAATCGGACATGAGACTGCAGGCCACGTCTTGGCGAACAGCCCATCTGAGGGTGGGCAGCCTTTTTGCCCTGACGATGCTGGTCCTCAGCACCGGCTGCGCCTCATTGGGCGGGATGGCGCCCACCAACGGCGCTGCCGTCGTCGTCCAGGATGCCGGCAAAGACACCGCTCAGGCCCGCGCACCCGAAGCTGCAACTCCAAGCGCTGCTCCGGTATCACCCACGCCCACGGCCGCCGCTGCGGTTGCCGCCTCGCCCATCGGCCAGACAGCCTCTGGCGGCCGTGTGGGACTGGACAGCCTCAACCCGGACCAAACCATCCAGTTTGACGCGCCGGATGCCAAGCGTGACCTGTGGCAGCGCATCCGAGCGGGATATGGCTTGGCCGAGTTGCGAAACCCGCAGTTGGTGCAAAGCACCGAACGCTGGTACGCGACCCGGCCTGACTATGTTCAGCGAATGACCACACGCGGCGCACGCTACCTGTTCCACATCGTTGAAGAGGTGGAGCGGCGCAAGT
>JBEAWD010000009.1:0-10924 GCA_041160585.1 Pseudomonadota bacterium
CCTGCATCAACTTGCTCACCGGGATGCCGGTGGCGCGCGCCACGACCTCCGCAATTTCCTCGGCGCCAACCAGCGTGCGCAGCAAGCGGGGGCCCTTTGCCCCTTCGGCCTTCCCCGACTCCTTGGCCTGGGCAGCCTGTAGCCGCTTCTCCAGTTCTGGCAACTTGCCGTACTGAAGCTCGGCCACTTCGTTGAAGTCACCCTTGCGCTTGAGTTCCTCGATCTGGTGGCGGATGCGGTCGATCTCCTCCTTGACCTGGGCGGAGCCCTGAGCGGTCGCCTTCTCAGCCTACCAGATCTCTTCCAGGTCGGCGTACTCGCGGCCGAGCTTGTCGATTTCTTCCTCGATGAGGGCCAGACGCTTCTTAGACGCCTCGTCCTTCTCCTTCTTCACCGCCTCGCGTTCGATCTTGAGTTGGATGAGGCGGCGGTCCAGCTTGTCCATGACCTCGGGTTTCGAGTCGATCTCGATCTTGATCTTGGCCGCTGCCTCGTCGATCAAATCGATCGCCTTGTCGGGCAAAAAACGATCGGTGATGTAGCGGTGCGACAGTTCGGCAGCCGCAACAATGGCCGGGTCGGTGATCTCCACGCCGTGGTGCACCTCGTACTTCTCCTGCAGGCCCCGCAGGATGGCGATGGTCGCTTCCACCGTCGGCTCATCCACCAACACCTTCTGGAAGCGGCGCTCCAGAGCCGCATCCTTTTCCACGTACTTGCGGTACTCGTCCAAGGTGGTGGCGCCGATGCAGTGCAGTTCGCCGCGCGCCAAGGCCGGCTTGAGCATGTTGCCGGCGTCGATCGCTCCCTCGGCCTTGCCCGCGCCCACCATGGTGTGGATCTCGTCGATGAACAGGATGATGCGCCCCTCATCGGCGGCCACCTCCTTGAGCACGGCCTTGAGGCGCTCCTCGAATTCACCGCGGAACTTGGCCCCTGCCAACAGGCCCGCCATGTCCAGCACCAACACCCGCTTGTCGCGCAGGGTGTCGGGCACTTCGCCGTTGACGATGCGCTGGGCCAGGCCCTCGACGATCGCGGTCTTGCCCACGCCGGGCTCACCGATGAGCACCGGGTTGTTCTTGCTTCGCCGCTGCAGCACTTGAATGGCACGGCGGATCTCGTCGTCTCGGCCGATCACGGGGTCCAGCTTGCCCAGCCGCGCGCGTTCGGTCAGGTCCAGGGTGTACTTCTTGAGGGCTTCGCGCTGGCCTTCGGCCTCCGCCGAATCCACTTTGGCGCTGCCGCGAACCGCCTGGATGGCGGCTTCCAAGCCCTTGCGCGTGAGACCGTGCCCACGCGCCACTGCGGCCAAGTCACTCTTGGCGTCAGCCAAGGCCAACAGCACCATCTCGCTGGCGATGAACTGGTCACCGCGCTGCGCGGCCTCCTTTTCGGCCTGCTGAAACACCTGAACCAGGTCGCGCCCCACCTGAACCTGACCACCCTGCACCTGGGGCAGGCCACCCATGGCCGTGTCGGCGGCCAACTTGAGCGCGTTCACATCGACACCGGCACGCTCCAGCAGTGACCGCGGCCCGTCGGCCTGCGCCAACAAAGCCGCCACCAGATGAGCGGGCTCGATGTAGGGATTGTCTCGCGTCAAGGCCAGGCTTTGAGCCTCCTGCAGGGCGTGTTGCAGCGTGGTGGTGAGTTTGTCAAGACGCATGGGCCAACCTCCTTGTGTTTTCTGAATGTGGAGCGCAGGGCGCGGAATTCAAGGGCCGCGCTTGGGCACAATTGAGGCATGGCCATCCACCAACTTTCCGTAACCTATCAGCCCGAGCAGGACCGGCTGCTGCTGCGTGTGCGCAGCCGCCAGGCAGAACTCTTTGAGCTCTGGCTGACCCGGCGGATGATGATTCGGCTGTGGCAGCCCCTGCAGAACACCGCCGGCGCGGCCAGTCTGGGAATGGCTTCCCGCGACTCGACCGTTCTGCCCGAGGCCCAGGACATGATGCGGCAAGCGCTGCGGGAAAAGGCCAAGGCCGGCGCAGACTTCCAATCGCCCTTTGATGAAGACGGCGCGGATCGGCCCTTGGGGGACGAGCCCCTGCTCGTGGCGGCCGTGGACATCCATCGAAAGGCCGAAGGCCATGTCGACCTGGTGCTGCGCGACGCCCAGGCGCGTCATCTCTCATTGAGCCTGACGCCGGACCTGCTGAACAACCTGATGACCCTGATGGAACACGCGCTGCAACAGTCGGAGTGGGGACTGGGCATGCAGCCGACCGGCGCCCCGGCGCAGGCCTCGGATGCCCCGGCCGCGCCGCGCGTGTTGAACTGAAGGCCACAACCGCGTGCTGCCCACCGCACCGGGCACCTGCACCACCAACAGGTTCAAAGAATCGGCCGGGCTCCCCACAGGGCGATCTGCGCGCCCGCCCACCAGCCCAATGCCGTAAGCACCAAGGAACCCGCAAGGTGTGTCGCGGCCCAGGCGGCTGCCTCAGCCCATCGCGACTGGACGATCAGGGCCGTGACTTCGGCGGAAAACGTCGAAAACGTCGTGAGCCCGCCCAGGAATCCCGTGATGGCGAACAAGCGCCAGGCGCGCACGGTCTCATCCGACAGACCAGCGTCGGCGGCCTGACTCAGGAAGGCCAGACAGAGACCCACCCCCAGACCGCCCAGAAGATTGGCCGCCATCGTTCCCCAGGGTAAGCCAGGCTCGGCTGCGTTCCACCACAGCGCAAAACCCCACCGCACCACGGCGCCCACACCGGCCCCCAAGAAGACGAGGAGCGCAGACCAGAGGGCAGAGCCGGCCATGGTCAAGCCGCGGCGTTGCCCGCCGAGATCCCCCAGCGGGCCAAGGCCTCGTCGTCGCTCACACGGGCATCGACCCAGCGAGCCCCGTCGGGTGTGTGCTCCTTCTTCCAAAACGGGGCTTGGGTCTTGAGGTAGTCCATCAGGAATTCACAGGCCTTGAAGGACTCGCCGCGGTGCGCCGAGGCCACCGCCACCAACACGATCTGATCACCGGGCTCCAGGGGACCCACCCGGTGGATGACGCGCGCGGCTCGGATGTCGAATCGCTCGAAAGCCTGGTCGATCATCGCCTCAATCGAGGCCTCGGTCATCCCGGGGTAGTGCTCGAGTTCCATCCTCTGAACGGGGCCGGCTGCACCCTGTGGCACAGCGCCATGGCGATCCCTCACCGTTCCCACGAAACTCGTGACCGCTCCCACGCCGTGGTCAGCCTCATGCAGAGCCCGCACCTCGGCGCCGAGGTCGAAGTCAGCGGTTTGTATGCGAACACGGGTGGCCTTCAATTCAGCCTCCTGTGACCGGGGGAAAGAAGGCCACTTCCGCGCCGTCGGGTACCACCGCGTCGTCACCGACCATCACCTGGTTGACCGCGCAACGAACTGCTCGGCCCTCTCGCAGGGCCTCGGCGTGGGCAGCCGTGCTGGCCGCCAAGTGGCGACGGAGATCGGCCACGGTGATCTCAGAGGGCAAGCCCGTGAGCGCTTGCCGCTCACCCAATGCCTCACGCAGCGAGGCGAAATAGCGGATGCTGAGGTTCATGACGGGCATCTTCTCAGGTGGACAGCAGATCGGCAAACGAGAGGAAGGACACCAGTTGACCGCGTGCGATGGCCGCCCCCGGCGGGTTGTCGACCAGGCCGTCGGCCCACACGGCAGACGTCAGCACGCCCGAACTCTGGTTGGGATAGAGGTCAAGCCCCCCCTGCGCGTTGAGACGCGCACGCAGAAACTCGCGACGCCGATCCGGCCGGGTCCAATCGAAGTCAGCCCGCATGGTCTGCGGCTTGAACGGCTGCGGCGCCATGCCCTGCAACACCCGCAGAACCGGCGCCACTGCCAACAAAAAGGTGACGAAGCTCGAGACAGGATTGCCCGGTAAGCCCACGAACAGACAGGGCCTGTGGCCATCACGGCGCACCGAACCGAAGGCCAGCGGCTTGCCCGGCTTGATGGCCATTTGCCACAGTTCCAAGCTGCCTTCGGCTTGCACCGCCGGCTTGATGTGGTCTTCCTCACCGACCGACACACCCCCGGAGGTGAGGATGAGGTCGTGGCCTGATGCCGCCCGTCGCAGCACTTCACGCGTGGCGTCCAGCCGATCGGGCACGATGCCCAGGTCGGTGACCTCACATCCAGCCGATAGCAAGAGCCCCCGCAGGGTGTATCGGTTGGAGTTGTAGATGGCGCCCGGCCGGAGCTTGTCCGCCGGCACTTCGCCCGGCATGACCAGTTCATCACCGGTTGAAAACAGGGCCACGCGCAGGCGACGGCACACGCTCACTTCGGCACAGCCGACCGAGGCTGCCAGTCCCAAGGCCTGGGGGCTGAGCCGCAGGCCCGCGGCCAGCACCACCGAACCCGCTTGAACATCCTCGCCGCGACGGCGAACCCACTGGCCTGTCTGCGGGACCGCGTTGACCCTGACCTGGCCCAGCCCTTGGCCGGGCGTGGACGGTGGCACAGCCTCACACTGTTCCTGCATCACCACCGCATCGGCGCCGGGCGGCACCTGCGCACCGGTGAAGATGCGTGCAGCTTCGCCTGGACCCAGGGGCCGACCCACCTGACCGGCAGGAATGCGCTGCGCCACCGTCAGCTCGACACCGACATGCGGCACATCGACCGTCCGAAGGGCATAGCCGTCCATGGAGGTGTTGTCGCCCGGTGGGACATCGATGAGCGAGCGGATGGGCTCGGCCAAGACGCGGTGCAGCGCATCGAAAAGGAATACCTTCTCAGTGTCCTGGATCCGGCAGGTCTGAGCGCCGGCGATCAGCCGGGCCATGGCCTCCTCAAGGCTCATCAGGGGTGCAGCGGGTTTCATCGGTCAAACGGCAAGGTCTGGGGCACGCAGTCGCCCGTCACGGCCACCGGATCAGGCATGCGCTTCGATATAGGCCTTCACACGTGCCACATCTGGCGCCATCACGGTGAAGCGCTTGGGCAGATTCTCAATGCCTTCCAGCGCCTTGGGTCGATCAGGCTCGCATCCCAGTGCTTCCACCAGGGTCTGTGCAAACTTGGCCGGCAGGGCCGTTTCCAGCACCAGCATCGGCACACCGGCTTGCATCCATGGCCGCGCCACCTTCAGGCCATCAGCCGTGTGGGTGTCGATCATCACGCCGAAGCGGCGATGGGTGTCTCGAATCGTCTCCAGCCGGTTGGCGTGGCTGCTTGAGCCCGACACGAAGCCGTAGGACCCGATCCGCGCAAACTCATCGGTGGAAAGGCTGAACACGCCCTGACGCTCCACCTGGTGGCCGAACAGGTCGCGCGTGCGCCCGCTGTCGCGGCCCAACAGATCGAACACGAAGCGCTCGAAGTTGCTGGCCTTGCTGATGTCCATGGAGGGGCTGGAGGTCTCGTGCGTTTCCGCGGTCTTGCGCACCCGATAGGTCCCCGTGCGGAAGAACTCGTCGAGGACGTCGTTCTCGTTGGTGGCGCATACCAGACGCTCGATCGGCAGGCCCATCATCCGGGCCACATGGCCGGCGCAGATGTTGCCGAAGTTGCCCGAGGGAACGGCGAAGCTCACGCGCTGGGACTCGTCCTTCGTCGCCTGGAAGTAACCCGCAAAGTAGTACACCACCTGGGCCAGCAGGCGTGCCCAATTGATCGAATTCACCGTGCCGATGTGCCAGCGCCCCTTGAAGGCCAGGTCGTTGGAAACGGCCTTGACGATATCTTGGCAGTCATCAAACACGCCCTCCACGGCGATGTTGTGGATGTTGGCGTCCTGCAGGCTGAACATCTGTGCCTGCTGGAACGGGCTCATTCGGTTGTGCGGACTGAGCATGAAGACCTTGACGCCCTTCTTGCCCTTCATGGCGTACTCTGCGGCGCTACCGGTGTCGCCACTGGTGGCGCCCAGGATGTTGAGCACCTGCCCCCGCCGGCCCAGCTCGTATTCGAAGAGCTGGCCCAGCATCTGCATGGCCATGTCCTTGAAGGCCAGCGTCGGGCCGTTGGACAGGGCCTGCAGCATCAGGCCATCGTCCAGTGGCTTGAGCGGCACGATGGCCTCGGTGCCGAAGACCTCACGGTTGTAGGCTCGACGGCACATCGCGCGAAGGTCCACGGCCGGTATGTCGTCGATGAACATCGACAGGAGCTGGAAGGCCAACTCGGCATAGCCCTGATCGCGAAGCACCGCCCGCAGTTCGGCCAAGGCCGCCACATCCAGCTTCGGATATTGCTCAGGCAGGTACAGGCCGCCGTCAGGCGCCAAGCCCTCCAGCAGGATCTCGGAGAAACGCTTGCGGTCCGGGTGTCCGCGGGTGCTGAGATAGCGCATCAGGCCAACTCTTCTTTGCGCAGCTTCACGATCGGGGCCAGCACGCTGGGCAGGGCCTGCATCTTGGCCAGTGCCCCGCTCATGCGGCCTTCCGTGGTGTTGTGGGTCAGGATGATCAGATCGGTCTGGTGCTCGCCCTCGGCCGATTCGCGCTGCAGCACCGCGTCGATCGAAATGTCGTTGGCCGCCAACAGCGAGGTGATCTGCGCCAGCACGCCCGCCTGGTCCGCCACCACCAGGCGCAGGTAGAAGGACGTCACCACCTGGTCCATCAGCAACACTGGTGTATCGACCAACTCGCCCGGCTGGAAGGCCAGGTAAGGCACGCGATGGCCGTGGTCAGCCGTGTGCAGACGGGTGATGTCCACCAGGTCGGCGATGACCGCCGATGCGGTGGGCTCAGAGCCCGCACCCTTGCCGTAGTACAGCGTGGTGCCCACGGCATCGCCCTGCACCACCACGGCGTTCATGGCGCCTTCCACATTGGCAATCAGCCGCTTGGCGGGCACCAGGGTGGGGTGTACGCGCAACTCGATTCCGCTGGCGTCCTCGCGGCGCCGCGTGATGCCCAGAAGCTTGATCCGGTAGCCCAGCTGCTCGGCGTAGCGTATGTCGGTGGCTTGCAGTTTGGTGATGCCTTCCACATGGGCCTTGTCGAACTGCACCGGCACACCGAAGGCCAAGGATGCCAAGATCGTGGCCTTGTGCGCCGCGTCCACGCCCTCGATGTCAAAGGTGGGATCGGCCTCGGCATAGCCCAGGCGCTGCGCCTCCTCGAGTACCACATCGAAGTCCAGGCCCTTGTCCCGCATTTCGGAGAGGATGAAATTGGTGGTGCCATTGATGATGCCGGCAATCCACTGGATGCGGTTGGCCGTCAGGCCTTCTCGCAGCGACTTGATGATGGGAATACCGCCAGCCACTGCCGCCTCGAACGCCACCGTGACGCCACGCGCCTGGGCCGCCGTGAAGATCTCCGAGCCGTGCACCGCCAGCAGGGCCTTGTTGGCCGTGACCACATGCTTTCCGGCCGCGATGGCCTCCATCACCAAGGTACGGGCAATGCCGTAGCCGCCGATCAACTCCACCACGATGTCGATGTCCGGGCGAGCAATGGCCGCACGCGCATCGGCCACCACCTCCGCACGCCCCTGAACCACTTCTTGCGCGCGCGCCGTGTCCAAGTCGGCCACCACGGCCACTTCAATGCCTCTGCCCGCACGGCGACGGATTTCCTCTTGATTGCGCGCCAATACCTCAAAGGTGCCGCGGCCAACGGTGCCGATGCCCAACAGGGCGACTTTGATGGGTTTCATCTTCAATCTTTCGGCCGGCAGCCCCGGCGCTCGGAAAAAATCGGAACGGAAAGAAATGCGCGGCGCCGATCAGTGGCCGTGCCGCCGCCGATACTGGTCCAAGAATCGCGCGATCCGGCCCACCGCCTCGGTCAAGTCATCTGCATTGGGCAGAAAGACGAGGCGGAAGTGGTCAGGTTGGGGCCAGTTGAAGCCCGTTCCTTGCACGATCAGGACCCTTTCCTCGGCCAGCAGCTCGTAGGCAAACTGCTGATCGTCGGCGATCGGGTAGATCTTGGGGTCCAGGCGCGGAAACATGTAAAGCGCCGCCTTGGGCTTCACACAGCTCACCCCGGGGATGTCGGTCAGCAATTTGTGCGCAAGGTCTCGCTGACGGCACAAGCGACCGCCGGGGGCCACCAGGTCCTTGATGCTTTGGTACCCGCCAAGGGCCGTCTGAATGGCCAGCTGGCCCGGCGTGTTGGAACACAGTCGCATCGAGGCCAGCATGTTGAGCCCCTCGATGTAGTCCTTCGCACGCTTCTTATTGCCCGATACGACCATCCAACCCGCGCGATAGCCGCAGCTGCGGTAGTTCTTGCTCAGTCCGTTGAAGGTGAGGAACAACACGTCGTCGGCCAGCGAGGCGATGCTGGTGTGGACGTTGCCGTCGTAGAGCGTCTTGTCATAGATCTCATCGGCAAAGACGATCAACTGGTGCTGCCGCGCCACTTCCACGATTTGCTCAAGCAGCTCAGTGGGGTATAGCGCACCCGTGGGGTTGTTCGGGTTGATGACCACGATGCCCTTGGTGCGCGGCGTGATCTTGCGCTTGATGTCCTCGATGTCGGGCATCCAGTCGCTTTGCTCGTCGCACAGGTAGTGCACCGGGTTGCCACCGGACAGCGACACGGCAGCCGTCCACAGCGGATAGTCGGGCGCAGGAACCAGAATTTCGTCACCGTTGTCCAGCAGGCCGTTGAGCGCCATCACAATCAGCTCGGAGGCACCATTGCCCAGGTAAACATCGTCCACGGTCACACCCGTGATGGCCTTTTCCTGGGTGTAGTGCACCACCGACTTTCGCGGCGCGAAAAGACCCTTGCTGTCGGTGTAGCCGGCCGCGTTGGCCAAATTGCGGATCATGTCCTGCACGATCTCGTCAGGCGGCTCCAGCCCAAACACGGCCAGGTTGCCGATGTTGAGCTTGATGATCTTCTGGCCCTCTTCCTCCATCTGGCGGGCCTTGTCGAGCACCGGGCCGCGGATGTCGTAGCAGACGTTGGCCAGCTTGCTGGACTTGGCAATCGGGTTCACTTTGAGGGTCGAGATCAGGGAAAACTAGAATTTGACCACATGAAGATGCAACCCGACCGCCTGGAAGGCGCCAACCTGATCAGCCGGCTGGAGGCTCCCCGCATCTGGGTCCACCAGACGGTGTTCACCGGCAGCGTGCTGGTGCCGCACCGGGGACTGACCCAGGCTTGGCCGCCGACGCGATTTGAGGAACTGGACGAGCATCACTTCGAACAGGTGTTGGGCCTGCGGCCAGAACTGGTCATCCTGGGCACCGGCCGGACCCTGAGGTTTCCGCGCCCCGCCCTGTGGCGCGACCTCATGTCATCCGGCGTGGGTTTTGAGGCCATGGACACAGCCGCGGCCTGCCGGACGTTCAATGTGCTGGCCAGCGAAGGCCGTGCGGTTTTGGCCGCGCTGATCATCGACGATTGAGTCAGTGCAGAGGGCCCCCAAGGGCACCTTGAACCGGGGCTCTATAATCGCGGGTTGACTGCAATGCCCTCTGCAAGAACCATGACGCCAGCCCTGAACAAACCCCTGCCGGACATTGATGCGCTTGCCACCGGAGGTGTGAAGTTCACGCCGTCAGCGTTCGCCGGCAAGGCGATCGTGCTCTATTTCTACCCCAAGGACAACACCCCGGGCTGCACGACCGAGGCCATGCAGTTCCGCGACAAGCACGCCGAGTTCAAGAAGGCCGGTGCGGTGGTGTTCGGTGTCTCACGCGACAACATGGCCTCGCACGACAAATTCAAGGCCAACCTTGAACTCCCCTTCGAACTGATCGCCGACACCGAGGAAAAGCTTTGCCACATGTTTGGGGTGGTCAAGAACAAGATCATGTACGGCAAAAAGGTCAAGGGCATCGAGCGCAGTACCTTCCTCATCAACGCCCAGGGTGTCTTGGTGCAGGAATGGCGCGGCATCAAGGTCGCCGGTCACGTCGATGAAGTCTTGACGGCCGTCAAGGCCCTGAAGAAAGCTGCCTGAGCCTCGGCCTCAGGGGTACCCCCCGCACCCAGCCTGTCCCTGTACAAGCTCATGATTTCCCTGCCAGCGAGGTATCCCGCGCTGGCTTATAGTGGAGACATGCAAGGCACAGACTGCCCTGACGACACCCGAGATTCAATCCACAAGGCCGCGGCATCCCCGCGGCTTTTTCGTTTTTGATCGCCCATGCCACTGCCCAAGCCACCGATCCGCAAAGCCACCCTCCTCGCCACTGCAGACTACCCCACGGCCGCCAAGCGACCCAAGACCACCGATCCGGACATCCCCCTGCGCCGCGCTGAGATGCCGGTGTTGACGGCCACACCCACGGCGGCTGTATCGACCGCTCAGGTGCACCCCATCGGCAGGGCCACCCCTGGTGGCACGACCAAGCCGCCTGCGGCAACCGCGGCCTCCAAGCCCAAGCTCGACAAGCCCAAGGCGGGTAAGCCTTCCAAGGGGTTGCCCACCCCGGTGGCGACCAAGCTCTTCGTGCTCGACACCAATGTCCTGATGCACGATCCCATGTCGATCTTCCGCTTTGAGGAACACGATGTGTTCCTGCCGATGATCACGCTCGAAGAACTCGACGGCCACAAGAAGGGCATGAGCGAGGTCTCGCGAAATGTGCGCCAGGTCAGTCGCGAACTCGACGCGCTGGCGGCCGACGGCCTGCCAGACCCTGCACAGGGCATTCCCCTGGCCAAGACCGGGCATCGAGAAGCCAGTGGGCGCCTGTTCTTCCAGACAACCTTCATGGACACGCGCTTGCCCGAGGGCCTGCCCCAGGGCAAGGCGGATAACCAGATCCTCGGTGTGGTGCAGGCACTTCGGGGTCAAGTCAAGGATCGCGAAGTTGTCTTGGTGTCCAAGGACATCAACATGCGCATCAAGGCGCGTGCCTTGGGCCTGCCGGCGGAGGATTACTTCAATGACAAGACCCTCGAAGACGGCGACCTGCTGTACACCGGCGTCTTGGCCCTGCCCTCGGACTTCTGGGAGCATCATGGCAAGACGATGGAGAGCTGGCAGCAAGGCGGCAGCACCTACTACC
>JBEAWD010000025.1:0-15972 GCA_041160585.1 Pseudomonadota bacterium
GCTGCATATAGGGCAGCCGCAGGCGCTCGAGTACCCAGCCCGCCTGCCCCAGGCGCATGCCGAGGTCGGCTTCTTCGAATGCCGCCAGGCGGCTGTCTCCCGCATAGCCGCCGGCTTCCACCAGGGCTGCCCGTCGATACAGGCCCCCGCCGTTGAGCCACGGTTGCGGCCCCACCCGGGCACTCAAACCTTGGCGCAGGCGGATGCGGTCGGTGCCGTTGCGGATGGCTTCATCTTCGATCACACCGGCCACGCCGGCACATCGGGGGTGGCGCAGCAGGAAGTCCAGCGCATGTCCGATGAATCCGGGCTGAATCAACATGTCGGCGTCCATCAACAACACCCAGTCGCCTCGGCTGGCTTGGAACCCGAGTTCCACGCCAGCACCACAGTTGCGGTCGGACACACGATCCAACTGAACCACGCGCACCGGGGCATGGCGTGCCCATTGGGCCGCACGCTCGGCGGTTCCGTCGCTGGACTGTCCATCGGCCACCACCACTTCCACGGCCAGTCCCGGAAAGCCCTCGGCCATGGACAGGGCCGAGCTGATCGCCGCATCGATGTTCGCGATCTCGTTGTAGGCCTTGATGACCACGGACACCCGGTTCAAGTCTTGCCCTCGGCGAAGTTACCTTGTCTGCGTTGACGGTGGACACCCCAAACGATGCCCACGCCAAGCAGATAGGCCACTGCCAGATGCGGCGCCTCGAAGAGGTCGGCCCCATAGGGCAAGCTCAGCAGCGTGACGCCGATGATGGTGAACGCGGCCTTCAGACACACCGATTCATGCGCACCCGACGGCGCAGCCATCAGCCGGACCGCCGACAGCATCCAGGCCAGCGAGAACCCGACCCACGCCACAAGGCCCAACACACCGGTTTCCCATAGAAGGATCACCGCGCTGCTGCGACCGGGTTCGATCCGAAGGCCCCGCACCACCGAGCCGGGCGATAGATTCGATCGACGCACCGCGCCGATGCCGTGGCCGATCATCCATCCCGGGATGTCGCTGACGGACTGACGCGTCCACCAGTACTGCAGCGCTCCCAAGCGTGTGAGCTGGCCGTGTTCATCGGCCACCCACTGCGTGTCCAGGTTGCGCTCCACCACGGTTTGCGCATAACGCACCGACGACTGCGCATCGGCACTGCCGCGGACGCTGAACTGCTGCTGATGGGCCCACATGAGCGCCAGTGAGATGCACAACACGCCTATCCCACCCATGGCCCTCAGGGGGCGGTCCATGGCCATGCTCTTCACATGGCGGGAGGGTTCGTAAAGCACCACGGCCGCCAACATCGGCAACAGCAGCACGGCCAACTTCACTTCGGCCAGCGCACACGCCACCAGTACGGACGCGGCCGCCAGCAACGCCCACGATCCACCCGCCAGACCGGCCCGCCAGGCCATCAGCACACACGCTGCCGCCCACAAGGAGACCATGGCCATGGTGCCGCTGCCACCAGCGCCGTTGGCTTTGCCGGCGAAGAGTCCCACCACCGCATCCCAAGGGGCATCACCGCCCCGGCGCGGCGCCACCACCACGCGTTGCCACACCACCACCACGGCCTGCAGGGCCAGCCATGCCGACATGGCCTGCCACAGGCGCCGCAGATGGTTCGTGTTCAGCAGACCCAGGGAAAAGGCCAGGGGCAGACTCCACAGAAACAGGTATTCCTTGCCCGCCACCACGGCCTGCAGAATGCCCACGCCATGGGCCACACTCGACATCGTGGCCAACAGGCCCAGCAAGCCCATGAACATCCAGCCGGCACGCATGGGCCCATCCGAAGACTGATGCACCACCGCCTTGGCCTTGTGCACACGCACCCCCAGGCCATCGGTCAACACACGTACGCCCATCAGCACGCCCATCAGGTACGGCAACCAAAAGGCCTTGCCGACCCCCCCGGCGTACTGCAGCGGCCCCACCACGAAGGCCACCGTCACCAGGAAGCCCACCAGGAGTACCGGCCAGGGGGCCACCAAGATGCCCAAGAGGCCGCCCAGCGCCAGCAGCACCACCGCCCCTTGCACAGGCATGGTGGCCAGCATGGCGCCAACGAACAGGGCGATGGAGCCTGCCAGCAGCAGCCAACCGGGCATGGCCCAGCGTGAACCCATCATGGCCATGGCCCTGTTCCGTCCTTCGTTGCGCCGAACACGCGCGAGCGGTGCGACGGCGACACTGCCATGAACATTGCCTCGATGAACCGATGGTGCACCCACCACGCCTGCTGCGCATCCCGATCCAGGGACGACACGCGCATCAGCATGCCGTCTGGCACGACACCTTGAAGGCCATACCGAATCTGGATCAGTTTCTGCTCAGAGGCGCGCGTGGCCACCGCCTGCCCGACCGTGATCCAGTAGGTGATGGGCTCATGCCGGGACCCCATGCGGGCCTGAAGCCGACGAACGGGCATCTCGCGCGCGGCCTCGCCGCGCCCCAGCGCGAGGACATCACGATGGGCCGGGCCCACCACGAAACCCTGCGCGGGATAGCAGACCTCCGGCCGGTGCACGCGCGTGGCGTCGGATTGGTCACCCCCGTAGGCCACGGCCAGCATCACCGTGCCCCAACGGGGATGGTGGTACTGACGTGCCAGCGTTTGTTGGTACAGCGCCCTCATCACGGCCTGCACATCGGGTGAAACCAATTGCAGGCGCGAGGCGTCTTCTCCGCGCCATCCCGAAATCGCCAGTGGCAGCATCACGGCCAAGTCAGGCAAGGGCGATTCCATCGCCATCAGCCGACGGGGTGTGGCCCACTCGCCAATGGCCGCCGTGGCCAGCATGGCCCCGCCCAGCATGAGGCGACGGCGATCGGCCCGGATGTGCGGCGGCGTCGATGCGGTGGAGCGGGCGCTCATGAGACCTTCACCGCTCCCATCCGCCGGGCCGTGGGTGTTGCCCATCGACGCCAGGCGACTGCAGCCAACCCCACCAAGGTATCGGCGACCAAGAGCAGCAGCAGGGCCGCCAGGAACAGGCTCATGCCGGCCATGTCATGCGCAAACCCCTGACCCGCCGCATCGCCCCAGACCAGGGTCACCATCACCAGCGTGATGACACGCATCACATTGGCCGTGAAGGCGATGGGCACGACCAGAACGGCCATGATGGCGTTGCGCCACCACGCGCCATGGCCCCGCAGGTGCAGGTACAGCAAACCCAGGGCCTCCAGGGTGAACAGCGTGTTCAGTCCGGCGCAGGCATCGGCCACCAACAGTTGATAGGGCCCCGCCGTGAGCATCACACCCGACCGCGCCACCGGTTGGTCCGCTGCCTGGAGAGCCCAGGCCGCCACCGTGGAGACAGCCATCTTCATCGGGGCCGTCACCGCTGCCACCAAGGCCTCCGGCAGCGGAATCATGAACAGGAGAAAGGCCAGCGGGAAGGCCAAGGCACGCAGCCCCTTCCAGCCAAGATGCAGCAGCACCAGGCTGCTCAGGGCCAGGATCAGAGCCCCGACTTCGGCCATCAGAATCGCCTGCGAGCGCCCAAAGGCATAGGCCAAGAGTGCGATCGACAGTCCGGCCATCGCCACCAGGCGACTCCATGCCCCCAGGCCGACATCGGATGCTCCACGCGATGCCATGCCATCGGCCTCGGACGACGCCCCGGCGGCAGGCCATCCCTTGATCATCAGCCACGCCGAGACGCCCAACACCAAGGGCCCATGCCCTTGTTCATCGGTGGGCCACACCCAGTGGGCCAGCCGCCACAGGGTCGGCGCCACCAAGGCCAACAGCCCAAGGCTCACCGCCGCAGTTCCCACCGGGTCTGCGTGCCACCATGCCCGCGCGGCCCGCACGAGCTTCATCCCGCATGCGTACCCGAGCGCCACTCAAGGGCCCAGGCCACGCCCACCGCCATCACCGCGCCGAAGAAGGTTGCCAACAACAGGTTCAGCACTGGGCGCGGCGAATCGGGCTGAGAGGGCGGTACCGCCACGCTCAGCCAGTTGGCCTGTGCCTGGGTTGTCTGGCTCTCCAATTGGGTGAGCTGCTGGCGTCCGACCAGGGCATCGTAAGAACGCTGTGCGTTGTCGACTTCACGGCTGAGGACGCTGGCCTCATTGCGTGCGGCCTTGAGTTGCATCACCCGTTCGCGTTGAGCCCCGAGCTGGGCCTGCAGCAGGGTCAAGCGTGCCTGCGTCATCGCGTGATGGGATTCGATGCCCGCGCCAACCCGCCGAGACTCGGTCTCGATGCGCTGCTCGAGTTCGGCCAGGCCGGCAGCGGCCTCCTGACGCTGCGGATGTTAGGGCCCCAGCCGCGCATCCAGTTCCTGGAGGCGCGAGGCCATTCGGCTGTGCTCTGCGCGCAGCCCCGACACCACCGGGTGGGAGATCACATCCGGCAGCTCCTGCAAGGGACGCAAGCGGGTGGTCTGCACACGGCTGTCGGCGTCGCTGCGCTGTCCCAAGGCCACGGCCACCTGGCTGGAGAGTTCGGCCAGGCGCGCGTTCTCGATGTCCAGCCGCTCATCGGTCACCAACAGACCCTGGTCCCGTTCAAACGCAGCCAGGCGTTCTTGCGCTTGACTGAGGGCCGAACGGGCCTCGCGTGATCGCTCATCGAAGAAGCTGCTGAATTGGCGCGCGGGATCCACCCGCAATTCCAGGGCCGTGTCCAGGTAGGCCTGTACGAAGCCATTGGCCAGCGCCGCCGCGGACTTGCCATCGGTGGCCTTGTAGGCGACCTGGATGACGTTGGACTCTCGCGAGGGGCGCACATCGACACGCTTTTGCAGCATTTCCAACAGCCATTGATCCATGGGCTGCGACGGTTGGGCCTCCTGCTGCCACTGCGCCTTGAGCGCAGGCTGCTCCATCAGCCGCAGGTTGCGTATCACGCGGCGCGTCACCCGCTCGCTGAGCATCACATCCACCTGCGTGGTGACCAGGCTGTTGGACACCAGGCCAGGATAGGAGCCCGCAATCGGGTCGGGCTTGATGTCCAAGACCAGGGAGGCCGTGGCCAGATACTGCTTGGGCAGCACGGCCGTGACGGCCGCTGCAGCGCCGATCACCAACAGCCAGATCAGGCTGATCACGCCCCAACGGCGCATCAGCAGTCGGCCCAGGAACCGTCCACCATTGACAGAGTTGTCCATCAGAAGAGGCTTTCCGGAACATGCAGCACATCACCCGACCGTAGCGGTGCGCTCAGCTCGGGTACCCAGGAAGTGAGCGCTCCGTTCGGCGCTCGGCGCGTGACCTTCAGCCCGCGGGTGGTGCCGCGCGGCGTCGGGCCACCGCTGGCCGCCAGGGCCTGCAGCACCGTCATCTGCCGCTCCAGGCGCACAGGCCCGGGCCTTTGCACTTCGCCGTACAGGTACACCACCGGCGCGCGGTCCACAAACACCACATCGCCGTTCTCCAGGATGGGGTCCTGCTGGCGATCCTCGGCGTCGAAGAGGGAGACGAGATCGACTTGTTGCCGGAAGGCTGCGCCGTGGCGCGTGCCCATCAGGATCAGGGCATCGGCACCGATGGCCGTCACACCGCCGGCCTGCGCCAGCAGCTCGCTCAGCCGCAACCCGGGCTTTTCGATCGGGAACCGGCCAGGGCGCTGCACATGGCCCAACACGCTCACGAGATGGCCCCGCACCTGCAGCACGCTGATGCTCACTTGCGGGTGACGCAGGAACTGGCCGCTGCGCAGACCCGCTTCGATCAGCCGCTCGGCCTGCACGACGGTCAGACCGGCCAGGTCCAGGGGCCCGATGAGCGGAAAGCTCAGCTGTCCATTGTCCTGAACCCGAACCTCCATGGACAGGTCAGGCTGCTGGTACACCTGCACGCGCAGCAGATCGCCTGCCGCCAGTCGGTAGTCGGCTGACCGCTCGGGGGCAGTCTGCACCGCCACGGGCGCCGACAAGGCTGCGGATGTACCGGCCGCCTGCGCTGAGGCTCCCATCGAGCAGGCCACCGAGCAGGCCAGCGCCGATCCCAACAACGCGATCCTGCAGACCGCCGTGAACTTGCTTCTGAACATCGCGGCTATCGTCCAGCAGTTGTGGACGAAGCGCCTTGAGCGGCCTCAGTCGACGCATTGGCGTCTGCCGTGGAAGACGGTGCCCAACGGGAGAACTCACCCACGAACTCGATCTTGGACTGTCCGCGCAGCCGATCCAATTCACGTCTGAGCCGATCGGCCCTGGCCTGGCCCGTGATCAGGCGCTCGATCGCGGCTTGCGCCCGCTCCCATTCGATGGGCTGGTCCACCGCCGCCTGCAGCCACCACACCCGCAAGCCCTGGGGATCGTCCACCGGCAAGGCCTGACCCGGCGAAAGCCTCTGAAGGCGTTGCAGCTGTTCCGGACTCAACTGGTCGGAGGCCACCTGCATGGCGTTGATTGCACTGCGCTGGCCCGCGTGCTCCACCTCCAAGGCGCGCGCCAGGCCCTGCGGTTGGCGGAATTCGCTCAGCCGCTGCAGCAACTTCGCCCCGTCCTTGGCCGCTAGGGTTGATCGCAACTCCTGCACATGGAACACGCGACGCTTGGCATAGGCATACGGGTGCTCGTCGTAGTAGCGGCGAACCACGTGGGGTGCGGGCGGGGGCTCCTCCTCACCGATCTGCTGGGCCAAGGCGCGGGCCAGCACTTCGGCCCTGGCGGCCTGAAGTTGTCGCAGCACCTCAGGTTTTTGTGCCAGGCCCTGGGCCTCGGCTTCCTGGCGCAGCAGGGCGAGTTCAATGAGCCCATTGAGGGTGCGACCCAAGGCTGGGTCATCGATGCGTGATGAGTCGGCACCCCCGCCCCAGGTCGCCAGGCGGTCATTGAGTTGGTGCACGGTCAGCTCTTCGGAATTCACCCGCACGGCGACCTGCGTGGGCTTTTCGTTTGCCTGCACTTTGGACGATGCTCCGTCGGATGCCTGAACCGCATTCGGAGAGCCTGTGTCGGAGCATCCCTGCAGGATCATGGCGGCCAGAAGAAGGCCGGTGAGCCGGTGGCTGTGGCGGGAGGGGGTCAAGCGCATGGAAGGTTGGTCCTCGCGTGGAAATGACGAATCCCCACCATTGGGGATTCGGGTTGAACAAGGGCAGACGCCCATGGGTGCTGACCGACAGCGACCAAGAGGGGCGACTGCAGCGGGTCGCTGCGGGGAGCGACTACAGACGGCGGCGGCGGCCCACGAAGCCCAGCACGCTAAGCCCAGCCATCAGCAGCGCGGTGCTGCCAGGCTCGGGTACCTGCATGGCCACCCAATTCGATGGCGTGGGGTTGGCCTTGCTACCGGTGGCGAGGTCATAGGCGGTCAGGGAAATGACCCCGAAGATCGGTGAAGGCTTGTTGTTGGCTTCGCCCATCACCGGGAGCAGAAAGTCCTTCAAGTCGACGCCACTTCCATTGAGCTCCCATGTGGCAGTCTCATTGCCCAGGAACTGGTGCGAGCCCCAATCGAAGCTCAACACGTTGTAGCTGGTCTTGTAGCCCGCATCCAGGCTGAGCTGCGGTGGCGTCCCATCGTTGACCTTCATGTCCAGGGTCAGCGCGGGGTTGGCGTTGAAGAGGGTGGGAAGGCCTGCGGACGTGGGGCCGCCATACACGACCGACAGCTTCTCCACGAACGTGCGCGTCGGCCAATCGGCAATGCCGGTGGACAGTGGGTTGGGCGTCAAGACAAAGGACACGCCGTTGGCGGTTTCAGTACCGACCAAGGTGGCCGCCAGATCGAACAGTCCCTTGATCGATGAACTGCCGGTGGCCGGAATGTTGAAGAGCCAAGTGGCCTTGTCGCCGACGGCCGCATTGGCACCGCAGGCGGCCATGGTGATGGCCAGCGCCGCTGCAGCCCTGGCGGGCTTCTTCAGCAGCAGCCGCAGCGGTGTCGAACCCGGCGGCCGTTGGTGGCGGTTGCTTCGCCCTTCGAGGGCATGTTGATAGGGTGAGATGGGTGAGAGCGATGTCGTCATGATTCCTCCGTTGGATGATTGCCCCGCCCCCCGTGTGATCGAAGGTGAAGAGGTACGTGGGGGCCGAGACAGCTCTATGCTCGAAGGTGTGCCGACGCTGCGGGTGATCGGACGCAAGGCTGCCGGCCATCCCACCAACGCGCTGGGCTGTTACTGTGATTGAGCAAGGTTCGAGTCCCCACCGAATGAAGCCTGCAGCCCCAAGAAGCGCGGTGTCGTCGCCACACACCTACTGGGCCGGCGGCGGTGGTGTCTTGCCGTCAAGTCGCTGAACCTGCAGCAAGACCACGATCTCCGATTGCGAATCCAGCTTCGAGGTGGATCCCAGTCCCAGGAAGCCGCCTTGCTTGATTTGGCTCTGGTTGAACTCGCTGAGTCCACCCAACAGGATCACCTCGCCGTGCCGCGCCACCACATCCGACCGGAAGGCTCGTCGCAGCTTGGTGGGCGTCGTGGCCAGGCCGGTGTCGGTCTTCACGAAGGAGGACAACTCCTGCCAAATCAGCAAGCGAATCGACTCCTGCAGGATGCGTGGGCTGATGTTGAGCAGCACGCCCGCGCTTTGGTAGGTGACGCTTTGCTGCGAGGTGCCGCTGTAGGTGACGATGGAGCCCAAGGTCGGCGTGTCGGTACCGATCGTGACCGACGCCACGCTGCCATCCGAAGCGCGCAGCACCGGGCTTGAAATCAGCCTCACGCGGCTGTCGCTCGTGAGCCGGCCGATGGACAAGGCCATATCGCGCCCACCCAGTCGCAGCACACTCAGGTCGCCGGCGGGTGTGCCCATGGTGCCGCTCAGGCGGCCTTCCAAGAGACTGAAGATGAGCTGTACCGCCGTGTCTTTGCTTTGCGCGTCTCGCACCTCCATCACATAGGCCTGCAACAGCACTTCCGGTACGGGAACGTCCACTTGCTCCAGGAAGTTCTTGAGGTACTGGACATCATTGGGGTGCCCACGCACGACCAGGAAGTTCGGGGCCACCGAAGCTTGTGACGGATCCAGGAAGGGCGAGGTATTGAACCCCGTCGAGATGGACTGGGGCACCATGGCGCTGAGCGATGCCCCGTAGCCTGTGGTTTGCCCGGTCAACACCGCACCGCCGATGTCCAGGCTGGGGCTTCCCATGGAGGGATATGTACCCTCGATGGCCAGACGTGACGACGTGCCGTACGGGTCGGTGGTCGCGAATTCCGTGGTGTGCGGAACCGGAGTTGATGAGTAGTTGAATGTGAGCCGAGGGAACAGGGGAAAGTAGGCGGCCATGGCGGCCACCGTGCGGTGTTTCGGGGTGTACACCCACAACTCCTGGTCGGCTGCGTTGCCGCCCAATGCGGTTTCAGGATGAATCACCAGAACGCCGGACACCTCGGTGATCGTCAAGCCCAGGTTGCTCAGCACCTGGCGCACCAGCGGGAGGGGGTCGGCGCTGCCAAAGCGACTCAAATCCGCCGTGATGACCACCGGGTGCACCGATACCGAGGGCATCAGCACATAGGCCTGACGGCTGGATTCACCCAAGGTGACCCGCAGGAATTCGGCCAAGGTAACCTGACCGGGGGCCGCCACCGCCGGGTTGGCCAGCGGCACGCGCGCGCCGTTGCTGGGCAGGAGGGGTCGGGGCGCCACCAGCGCGGGGTTCTGACGTATCAGCTTCCAAGGCGAAGGAGTCGCTGGGTTACTGGGGGGAGGCGTGTTCGGTTGCGCCTGCAGGAGCGTGGCAGGAAGGCACAGGGCCAGCACCACGGCGCCTGCCACCCGGGCGCGGCGCATCCTCACGGCGTGTTGACGTACAGGCCCAGGTCGGCCGCGGTATAGCCGCGGTTGGGGTCCAACACCAAGGCCGCGCGTCGGAACAGCACGTCACGCTGCGGCAAGCGCATGTCCCATGGGTTCAGGTTGGTCCAGTGGTAGACGCCATGCTTGACGTAGGGCTGGGCGGTGGGTTGGTTGTAGCCCACCGGCCCCTTGTGGTTCACCACCAGATTGCCGTTGATCCAGGTTCGGATGAAGGGTGATGCCGCCGGGTCGGTCGACACCAGCGCTTGGGTCACCACGGTGATCCACTGGTTCGGTGTCCAGCTGTTGGTCGACCACAGCACCTGGGTGGTCACGGTGGCCGGTGTGGGGGTGGGCGAAGAGCTGGTGCGCATGACCAATCGCATCTGTCCATCGCGTGAGAGCAGCGCGTAGATGGGCTGAAGGCCGCTCGTATCGCCCGCATGCCATTGCGCCAGCTGTTGTTCGTCGTTCGTCGCCCGCCAGTCGGGTAGGTACACGCTGTAGGCATGCCAGAAAAGCCGGCCTCGCGGCAGCCCGCTGGTAATGGGGTTGAACGCGGTTTCGCATCGATAGGAACCGGCGGTCAGCGGGTCGTTGGGCATCAATGTGAAGCGCAGTGCCCAGCGGCGGCCATCCACTGGATCGGGCACGCGGCCAAAGCGTAAGGTGCCCCCCAGGGGCAGCGGCGTGCCGTTGATCCCCTGCTCGGGCACCTTTTGCGAGGGGATGATCAGGCCATAGCACTGCACGTTGCCGAAGGCCTGCTGGCTCAGGCTGATGCTGGGGATGAACTGCGCCAACACGTCCCGCTGCTGCACCGGTGTCGCTTGGGCGGCGGGTAGGGCGGGCAGCAGCAGGGCCGTCACCAGCAGGGTGATGAAGTTCATGGCCAGTCTCCGTTCGTGGTGGACAAGCGGATGGTGGGCTCAGCTCATCCTGATGGCCTTGCGCCTGCTCACGGTGCGCATCAGGGCCGGGCCTTGTTCTGCGAATGGCTCGGTCGAGCTGGCCGGCTTGATCGAAGGGCACCCGCGCTGACCGTCGTCGCGACGAAACGGTAGAGTGTCGTAACTGAACGAATACCGACATGAGTGCCCGAATCCCCCATTCCACGGCGGTGGACACCGCCCAGTCCGCGCCCCAGGGCCGCCGCTTCAGCCACGGAGTGATCTCACGGGAGTGGAGCGCAGGCCGAGAAGCCATCGCAGGCGCCACGCGGCTGCCCGAGCAGCAGGCCATGGCCCCTCTGCTGGCAAAGGCCCGGCAAAGCCCCGAGGCTGCGGCCGGTACCGATGCCATGGCCCGGCAGTTGGTGCGCGGCCTTCGCGACGGCCCGGCACAGGGCGGGCGCGCCGGTCGGGTGCAAAGCCTGATGCAGGAATTCGCGCTGTCGAGCGAGGAAGGCGTGGCCCTGATGTGCTTGGCCGAGGCGTTGCTGCGCATCCCAGACGCCGCCACGCGTGACGCCCTGATCCGCGACAAGATCGGCCGCGGTGACTGGCAGCAGCATGTGGGCCACAGCACGTCGCTGTTCGTGAATGCCGCTTCGTGGGGGCTGCTGCTGACCGGCAAGCTGGTGGCCACCCACCATGAAGGTCAGCTGATGGGGGCCTTGACCCGGTTGGTGGGCAAGGGCAGCGAGCCCCTGATCCGCCAAGGGGTGCAGTTGGCCATGCAGATGCTGGGCGAACAGTTCGTCACCGGCGAGACCATCGAGCAAGCCTTGGAGCGTGCGCGTGAGATGGAGGCCTTGGGCTTTTCCTATTCCTACGACATGCTGGGCGAGGCCGCACTCACGGACGGCGATGCGCGGCGCTACCTGGCCGCCTATGAGCATGCGATCAGAGCGATCGGAACGGCCTCGGCCGGCAAAGGCGTGATCGCGGGCCCGGGCATCTCGATCAAGCTGTCGGCCTTGCATCCGCGCTACAGCCGGGCACAGCATGGCCGTGTGATGCGTGAGCTGTTCCCGCGCGTACTGGGCTTGGCCGAACTGGCGTGCCACCACCGCATCGGCCTGAACATCGATGCCGAAGAAGCCGATCGCTTAGACCTGTCGCTGGACATCCTGCAAGCGCTGTGCACCGCGCCCAGCCTGAGCGGCTGGCAGGGCGTGGGCTTCGTGGTGCAGGCCTACGGCAAGCGCTGCCCCTTCGTGATCGACTTCATCGTGGACCTGGCGCGCCGCAGCGCTCGCCGTGTGATGGTGCGCCTGGTCAAGGGCGCCTACTGGGACAGCGAGATCAAGCGCGCGCAAGTTGATGGTCAGATCGACTACCCGGTCTACACCCGCAAGCACCACACGGATGTGGCCTACCTGGCCTGTGCCCGCCAGCTGCTGGCCGCACCCGACGCGGTGTATCCGCAGTTCGCCACCCACAACGCGCACACGGTGGCGGCCATCGTGCAGATGGGCCAAGAAATTGGCGGTTCCTATCAAGCCGGCCAGTACGAATTCCAGTGCCTGCACGGCATGGGGGAGCCCCTGTATCGGCAGGTGGTGGGCAGTGCCGATGGGCATCGGCCTTGCCGCATCTATGCGCCGGTGGGCACCCATGAGACCCTGCTGGCCTATCTGGTGCGTCGCTTGCTGGAAAACGGGGCGAACAGCTCCTTCGTGAACCGCATGGCCGACCCGGCGGTGTCGCTTGACGACCTGGTGCGTGACCCCGTGCAACGCACCTTGGCCGAAGCGGCACAGGGCGATACCCCGCCCGGACAGCCGCACCCGCAGATCGCAAGGCCGGAACAGCTGTACGGCGGGGTGCGGCGCAATTCCGCGGGCATCGACCTGTCGGACGAGCCGACGCTTCGCGCGCTGGTGCGGGACATGGCCGTGTGCTCGGCCCAGGTGTTGACGGTGGAGCCGATGCTGGGGGTGGCGCTGCCCGCCCGGGATGCGCTGGTGCAAGGCGCGAAGCGGCTGCCCATGCGCAACCCCGCCGATGCCGATGATGTGTTGGGCACCGTGCGCGAGACCCGTCCGCAGGAACTGCAGGCGGCGCTGCAGGCCGCACACGATATGGCGCCACAGTGGGCACGCACGCCGGCGGCCGACCGCGCGGCTCTGCTGGAGCAGGCGGCCGATCGGTTGCACGCGCAGGGCCCACGGTGCATGGCCCTGCTGGTGCGTGAGGCGGGCAAGACCTGGTCTCATGCGGTGGCCGAACTGCGCGAGGCCGTGGACTTCCTGCGCTACTACGCCGCGCAGGTACGACGCGACTTCCACAACGACACCCACGTGCCGCTGGGCCCGGTGGTGTGCATCAGCCCGTGGAACTTCCCACTGGCCATTTTCGTGGGGCAGGTGGCCGCTGCGCTGGCCGCGGGTAACCCGGTCTTGGCCAAGCCCGCCGAGCAGACGCCGGCAGTGGCCGCGCTGGCGGTGGAGATCTTGTGGGCGGCCGGTGTGCCGCGTGCGGCGGTGCAGCTGTTGCCCGGTTCCGGCCGCGAGGTGGGCCAGGCCTTGGTGGAAGATGCCCGCGTACAGGGCGTGATGTTCACTGGCTCCACCGAAACCGCCAAACGGCTGCAGGCCGCCCTGGCCCAGCGCTTGAACGCGCGCGGTGGTGTGGTGCCCCTGATTGCTGAAACGGGCGGGCAGAACGCGATGGTGGTCGACTCATCGGCCCTGCTTGAGCAGGTGGTGCAGGACGCGTTGACCTCGGCATTCGAGGCGGCGGGCCAGCGCTGTTCGGCCCTGCGCGTGTTGTGCGTGCAAGACGATGTGGCCGACCGGCTGTTGGAAATGCTCAAAGGTGCGATGGCGGAACTCCGCATGGGCGCACCGGCGCAGTTGCACGCCGACATGGGGCCGGTGATCGATGCCCGCGCGCGTGACGGCATTGAAGCCCATGTACGGCAGATGAAGGCCGCTGGCCGGACGGTGCACCGCCTCCATCATCCTGACAGCGACGCACCGGCCACGGGCACCTTCGTGCCACCCACCTTGATTGAAATCGACAGCCTCAGCGAGCTTGGCCGTGAGGTGTTTGGCCCGGTGCTGCACCTGGTGCGTTGGCGCCGGGGTGAACTGCCGGCCCTGTGCCAAGCGATCACGGCCACGGGCTATGCATTGACGCTGGGTGTGCACTCGCGCATCGATGAAACCATCGCGCAGGTGCTGGAGGCCACGCACTGTGGCAACACCTATGTCAACCGCAACATGGTGGGCGCGGTGGTGGGCGTTCAGCCCTTTGGTGGTGAAGGCCTGTCGGGTACGGGCCCGAAGGCCGGCGGGCCGCTGTACCTGTTGCGGCTGCTGGCGCAATGCCCAGATGACGCGGCGCTGCGCAGCGTGCAGGCGGCTGGCGCTGCAGCCATGCCCCGCATTACGCCGCCCCTGCAGGCCTTGCACGATTGGGCGGTGGACCAGGGCCGATTGCCGCTGGCGCACCAGTGTGCTCGGCTGGCCGCCTGCAATCCGGCCGGCTTGGAAGCCGTGCTGGCAGGCCCTACCGGTGAGCGCAATGTCTACCGGGTTCGGCCACGCGCGCGGGTGTGGTGCCATGTGGGCGATCATGCCGGTGCGCAGGACGACCTCTTGAGCCAAGTGGCGGCGGTGCTCGCCGTGGGCGCTGCGGCATGCATCGCGCCAGAATTCGCTGCGATCCACTCGAGCCTGCCCTTGCGCGTGCAGGAGCGAATCGAGCTTCGCTGGCCCGATGGTCGGGATGCCGTGGATGGCGGGGAAGAGACGATGGGTGGCGACGCCGTGGACGCGGTCTGGTTTCACGGTGACGCACCCGCCGTGCTGGCGATGGCCCATCGATTGGCGTCGTGGCGCGGGCCCATCGTGAGCCTGAGCGCGTTCCCGCCGGGTGAGGCATCCATGCCCCTGGCCAGGCTGGTGACCGAACGCAGCATCAGCACCAACACGGCGGCAGCGGGTGGCAATGCAAGCCTGATGACCTTGGTGGCGTGAGCGCTCGGGCCAGTGCCGCTCGCGCGCCGACAAGGCATGCAAGGCACGCAAGTCAGGCCGGTGTGGCGACTGCTTGGAGCATGAGGCTGGCCCATTCGGCCGGCGCTTCTTCATGGCCCAGGTGACCCCAGCGGGGCAGGGTGATCAGCCGCGATTGGGGAATGAGCGCAGCGGCCCTTTGGCTGACCGAGGGCGGCACGGTGCTGTCCTGCGCGCTACTGACGAGGGTGACCCGGCCCTGGAGCAGCGGCAGGCTGCGCGCAAAGGGTTCGAGTTCCCAATGGGCCATCATGCGCATCACGTTGCGCAGGTGCACCTCGTTGTGTGCCAAGCGCTCATAAAGTTGATGACCGCGTTCGTCGATGAACGAGCCGGTGTCGCGCAACAGGGCTTCCACCGTACCGGGGCGGCGCGCGTTCCACAAGAAGAAACGGGTGGTCCAGGCGTTGGTGGCCAGCGCGCGCGCCAGCGGCATGAACAGGCTGGCGGCCTTGCCGCCCCAGGGAAGCAAGGCGCCGTTCAAGCTCACCGCGTCGCGCACGATGGAAGGCTGCATCAGCATCACCTGCAGCGCCACGGCAGCGCCGGCTGAATGGCCGATCCAGGTGTCTGCCACGGGGGCCATGCCTGCAGGGGACTCGGGTGTGAGCGCGGCGTGCAGGTCGATCAACGCCCTGGCCATGCCCGTCAACGACAGGTCTTCATCGACCGCGCCCCGGGTGAAGGCATGGCCGGGCAGGTCGACGGCGATCACCTGGTGGTGCTGGGCCAGGATGGGGGCCACGTCGCGCCAGGTGTGTGTGGAAGCGCCGGTACCGTGCAGCAGCCAGATGCGGTGGGGTTTGGTCCCTCCGAGCCGCTGCACATGCCACTGGAGATGCCCCTGCGAAATGAACCGGCTGTACGGGCGCAAGGGCCAGTCCGCGCCATCACGGTTCCAGCTCAGGTCTTCGCTCATGGGTGCTGGGGCAACTGGAAACTGGCCTGTGCCGTCGGGTTCCCGTGGCGCGCCTAGGCCGCGCGGCTGTTGCGCACGATGCGGCCGATCTCGCCGGCCTGCGCTTGTGGCAAGGGGATGTAGCGCGCGCCCATGGCCAGGGCGAGTTCTCGCGCCTGGGCCTGCGGTTTGGGCGAGGTATCGATGAGCAGGCACGCCACGCCGGTCACAAAGAGCTGCCGTGCGGCGCTGACGGCATCGGCGTGTGCGCCTTCTCGGCCCGGTTTGCCTTCGAGGTTGATGTTGGCCTTGCCGTCGGTCAGCAGCACGAGCGACACCGTGTCGCCGCGCCGCTGCAGCGATTCGCACATCAGGCGTGACTCGGTGAGCGCACGCG
>JBEAWD010000031.1:0-7708 GCA_041160585.1 Pseudomonadota bacterium
CAGATGGCCCTGATGCAAGCCGCCAAGCGCGCGGCTGCCCAGTCATTGGGACAGAGCGAACCGTTGCGTCCCCCGGCAGCTCATCCGCAAACGCAATCACCCATTGAAGCGCGCACGGACCGCAAGCCCGTGCTGCACTTCGGGCAACACTTCAGCCTCAACGCCCAGGTGGCCATACCACTGCCCGTGATCAGCGTGCCACCGTCACTGTTGGCACCTCAGAGTGGTTCGATCACGACGGCGCCCATCAACAGCGAGCGCGCCCATGACTTGACCGAATTGATCCGCGCCGAGATTGCGCAACTGCGCAAGGAAGTGCGCATGGGCCAGCAGTTGAACGCCTGGGCTGCACAAGGTCCGTCGCACCGATGGAATGAGGCCCTGGCCGATGTGGGTGTGCCCACCGCGATGCGCGCCCTGCTGATGTCCGGTCTATCCAATGATTTCGATGACGAGCAGGCGCTGGCAGCCATCAAGGAACAGATGACGGAAAACCTGCCCCGGCCTCGTGCGCACCGCGGCCGACGGGCAGCCGGACTGGCTTGGACCAACGGCGTGCACGTGCTCAGCGGCCCCGGCGGCAGTGGCAAGACGTCCATGGCCGCCCGCCTGGCCCACGAGGCTGCCCAGCGGCTGGGTGTGGAGCGTGTGGTGCTGGTGAGTTGGAACGACAACCGACCCGGCGCCTGGGGACAGTTGCAATTGTGGGCCTCGCGCATCGGCGTAGCGGCGTTCCGCGCTGCCGATTCCGCCACACTGGACCTGCTGCTGCAGGAACACCGCGGCAGCCTGATCATCGTGGACAGTGGTTTGAGCCAACCGGACATCCTGAGCGCGGCGGTACAGGGTCTGAACGCCCATCACCATCTCGTGATGCCGGCCGACGCCAATGCGGCCACCCTGCGCCGCTGGGTCGGTGCGCAAGCGCCTACCTGGTCCGATGTGCTGGTCACGCGACTGGACGAATCCGCGCAGCCGTGGCCACTGCTGCAAGCCTGCTGCGAACACCAAATCGCTCCGGCCATGGCCAGCGATGGCACCGGGCTGAACCAGTTGCGCCTGCCCTACGACGCACAGGCCTTGCTGCACCATGGCATGAGCGTGCTGGCCACTGTGTTGGGTGCGCAAGGCGGCGAGCCGGCCACCAACTTGGCAGGCACCACCGGGATGGGGCTTGAGATCCCCACCATCGACCACATCACCACCACGGTGCCGCCACGCCAGGCCGGCCGCAGTGGCCGCAGTGCGGGGACACCACCCAAGGGCGCACCCACACGCTCGCGCACCGGAGCCCCCCATGCCTGACACCCATGGAACCAGGCCGGTAGAGGTGATCGGCGTGGCCAGCGGCAAGGGTGGCGTGGGTAAGACTACGCTGTCCACCAACCTGGCCATGGCGCTGAGCCAGATGGGCCGACAGGTCCTGCTGCTGGACGCCGACCTCGGCCTGGCCAATGCCCAGCTGGCGCTGGGCGTTCGTGCAGAGTTCAACCTCAGCCACGTCTCGGCTGGCGTCAAGCGCCTGCCGGAGATCATGATTCCGGTGCGGCACGGCTTGCACCTCATACCCGGCGCATCGGGCGTGCGCAGCATGGCTGCGCTCAGTGTGGACCAAACCGAAGCCCTCATCCACGCCTTCGACCAGATCGAATCGTCACCTGACTGCCTGGTGGTGGACGTGGCAGCCGGCATCTCCCCTGGCGTGCTTTCCTTCATGGGGGCGTGCACCCGGCGCATCGTGGTGGTCAAGGACGACCCCTCATCGATTGCCGACGCTTACGGCATCATCAAGGTGATGCACCAGGATCAGGGACTTCGCGACATTCACCTCGTGTGCAACCAGGTGCAGAGCGAAGCCCACGGTCAACAACTTCACCAACGCTTGGCCGATGTCTGCCGGCGATTCCTGGGCCTTGACCTGGCCTACCTGGGATCGGTCGAAGCCGATGAGTTGGTGCTCGAGGCACACCGAAAGTACCAACCCGTGGTGGAGTTCGCCCCGGGCAGCGCCGCTGCTCGGGACTACCGCCGGTTGGCACACGCCACCACGGAGTGGCCAGCCCCGCAGGGCACGGCCACCCGCCGCTTCTTCATGAACCGCCGCGCAAGGTCCACCCCGGCCACCGCAGGCACACCCGGGGGCTGACCATGAATGCCGCCATCGAACTCTACGGTGCCACGGCTGCAGCCGCGGCCGTGGCCATGAAGAACCGGGATGCCCTGGTTCTGGCCAACCAGGGCATGGTGCGGCGCGTGGCGCTGCACCTCAAGACGCGGATTCCCCCTGTGATCGACGTGGACGAACTGATCCAGGTGGGCATGATGGGTCTGTTGGAAGCCACCAACACCTACGACCCGACCAAGGGTATCGATTTCGACAACTTCGCCCATGCCCGCGTCCGCGGGGCCATGCTCGATGAAGTGCGTCGGCTATCCGCCCTGCCCCGCTCAGCGGTGGCCTTCAACCGGCAACAGTCCGAGGCCACCCAGGCCCTGGCCAACCGCCTGGGCCGCCGGCCCAATGACCGGGAGCTAGCCGATCACATGGGCCTGTCGATCGAGGAATACCACAAGGAACGGGGTCAAGCCCGGGTGTTCGAGACGCATTCGATCGAGGACATGACCGAAGAAGTGCTGGCCATGCCCGATACCACCATCCAGCGCCCGGACGAGGCGGTCGAGGAAGCCCAGTTCATGGATGCGGTCACGGATGCAATTGATTCCCTGCCCGAGCGGGAACGGTTGATAATCAGCCTGTATTACGTCGAAGAGCTCAACCTCAAGGAAATCGGCGCCGTCCTGGGGGTCAGCGAATCGCGCGTGAGCCAGCTTCTGTCCTCGGTGGTCAAGAAGCTGCGCTTGGAATTGAAGGTGGGCCCGGGCGGCAAGTGAACCGGGCCTGGTGCTTGATCGGCGATCCCAGGTCCTATGTTCAGCTTTTTCCAGAAAGAGACACCCGAGCAGCTCAAGGCGCAAGCCAAGGCCAACTACGAGAAGGCCGCTGCACTGAAGTCCACCAGCCGAGAGTCGGCCAGCATGCGCGTGCGTATCGCGCTGCTGGCCAAGGCACATCTGGACAGCGTGTTCATTGAAGGCGCCGAGCGCACCGGCACCTGGCAGGAGCTGTGCATGCTGGCCATCGCCAATGGGCAGGAAAAGCCAGAGGCCCCCACGCCGTCCTACTTCCACCGCGTCAAGACGCAGGGTACTGAGAACCACACCTACACGTGGATCCCCGAAGAACTGACTGACGAGGTTTTTGGGATCGGTTCGCGCTACCAGACCGTCCAGATCGACGCCCATCAAGCCATCGCCATGGTGCAGCGCATCGCCGACGAAATCTGCCAGAAGGACCTGAAGCTCGACGCACCTTTCAAGGCGCTGCAGTTCCTGCGCGACGAACTGGAAGCGGCGGGCGAAACCGTCAACATTCCCGCTGGTGGCGGCGCCGCAGCCTTGGGCCTGGGCGAAGACACCGAACCCGACGCGGATGGCAAGCCCGGAAAATCCGGCAGCTGATGCTCATCTTCCTCACCCTCGTCGGCGCGGCGCTGTTGGCGTTGCTGGTGGTGGTCATCTACCTCAACGACCGGGTCAATGAGCTCGAGCGCCGTTCGGCATCGGCCCCGATGGGATCCGGTTGGGCCGGTGCCCACAGCAGCATCGGCAGCGCAGACGACAACACCTGGCGAGGCCTTACAAGCAAGGGACTGTGGGATTGCATGTGTGGCAAGCAAGGCGCCTCGCACCTGGGGGCGGCCGATATCGAGGCCATTCGCCTGAGTTACGAAGGCGTGCTGTCTCAACACATTGAGAGCCTGTTCCGCGCCGGTCAGGCCGATGCCCGGCGCGGGTCTGCGACACAACCTACCGCCGTCAAGACCTTGGCCTCACCGCGGGGCAATGTGCAGTCCTGGATTCCACTGAATCACGCCAACGCGCTGTACCGCGCGGGCATGGACTCGACCAAGTCCGACATCTATGAGTCTGAGCGCGCCCGGATGACCCTGGACGAAACGGCTCAGATTCTGTACGCCCAAACCGGCTTGACGCTTCTGCAGCCCATGTCCGCCCGTCTAATGGGCGACGGGGACTTGCCCAGTGGTGGTGATCCTGTCCAGGAAGGCATCACAGCCGCCCCCGCCACGGACTTCGAGCCCTCGACAGCCGGCTCGCTGAAGCCACAGCCGCCTTCGCTGCCAACCGGCGGTATGTTCAGTGCCAGCACGGCGGCTCCAGCGGCCGCCCCCGCGCCTGCAACGGCTGCGCGTCCCCCCGCCTGAGCCGCTTGGGTGGGAACCTCAAGTTCCCTTGCCCCGATCCGATCCTGTATCCAAGCACGCAGTACACCGCATACTTGGAAGGATGATCAGATGAACGCCCATCGCGCCCTCAACAGCTACGGCAGCGTCAAGGTAGTGGCCGGGGTGGCCACCGCCAACAACGTGGAGCTGATCATGATGCTGTTCGACGGCCTGATCGAGAGCCTCAGCCTGGCGCGTGGCCACATCCAGCATGGCTCGATCGAAATGAAGAGCCGTGCACTGCAGCGCGCCTCCCGCATCGTGCTGGGCCTTCAGAACGCCCTGGACCAGGAACGCGGCGGCGAACTCGCCCGCAACCTGGCCGACCTCTACACCTACGTGGTGCGCCGCATCATTGACATCAACGCGTACAACGATCTGCAGGCCCTGGATGAAGTCTCGTCCATGATGACCGAAATCCGCAGCGCCTGGCAGCAAGTGCCGTCGCTGGTGCCAGCTGCAGCTGTCCAGCACCGCATGGCCAGCTGATCGGGCCTAGGTCCCGCCCATTCGAGCCAACCAGTGCCGCTGGACGCTGGTGGCATCCACCTGGCGCTGCAGGTCCCTGGCTTCGGCCTTACGGGCTTCCGCCTGGGCGCTTTCAGCCACCGTCCTCGCCTTGAGCACCTCGACCTCGGCACGGTCGAGCCGCTGACGGCACTGCGCCTCGTGGGCCTGAGCCGCCTCCAATTCCCGACCGACGCGCGCCTGAAGCGCCAATAACTGCGACAGCGTGTGTCGCAGGGACGTCGTTTGGTGCACGTGGTGCAGCCCGACCTGGGTGGCCTTCTGCCGCTCACCGTACTCCAGGTAAAGCGATCGGAGCCGTTCCAGGTGAGCCTGGAGCCGTTGGGTGTCATCGCTCGCCGCCCGCCACTGGCGCGCGCAGGTGTCGCGCACCTCGGTCGCCCGCGACTCGAGGAAGGCCCAGAGTTCGGTACGCGTCATGTGGCTCCCATCAAGGCGGCCAACTCGGTCCGCGTCTGGTCAATATCGACCCGTTGGTGCATGTCCTGCTGCAAAAAGGCCTTCAGCCGCTCATGCAGACGGATGGCCTCGTCCAGTTCCGGATTCGTGCCCGCCTGATACGCACCGACCTGAATCAGCTCGGCGTTGTTCTGGTACAGGCTCCAAAGACGCCGCATCCTGTTGGCCACCTGCCAGTCCAGGGGGCTCAGAAGGTTCTGCATCACACGGGAAATCGAACCGTTGAGGTCGATGGCCGGGTAGTGCGCGGCATCGGCCAGCTTGCGCGACAGCATCACTTGCCCATCCAACGATGCCCGGGCGATATCCACCACCGGGTCCTGCGCATCGTCGCCTTCGGCCAATACCGTGTAAAGCGCGGTGATCGAGCCAAAGCCACCCCGCCCCACCCCTCCGCGTTCGATCAGGTTGGGCAGCAGCGAGAACACCGAAGGCGGATAGCCCTTGGACGTCGGCGGCTCTCCCACAGCCAGGCCGATTTCTCTCTGCGCATGGGCCACGCGCGTCAGGCTGTCCATGAGCATCAGCACGTTCAAACCCTGCGCGCGGAAGTACTCGGCGACCGCATGCGTGAGGTGCGTGGCCTTCAATCGCATGACCGGCGACACGTTGGCTGGTGCAGCCACGACCACCGAGCGGCGCAGCCCTTCCTCGCCCAAGGTCTCGGTGATGAAGGCTTGAACCTCGCGTCCACGCTCACCGACGAGCCCAATCACCACCACATCGGCCTGGGTAAAGCGCGTGAGCATGCCCAGCAACACGCTCTTGCCCACGCCAGATCCGGCGATCAGGCCCAAGCGTTGTCCGCGGCCGATCGTCATCATTCCATTGATGGCCTTGACGCCCACATCCAGCGGTTCATGGATGGGCCCGCGGTCCATGGGGTTCAGCGCGTCGCCCAGTAGGGGAACCGTCTCGGTGCAGACCGGGTTGGGGCCACCGTCCAATGCCTGGCCGCGACCGTCCACCACACGCCCCAGCAGGGCCGGTCCCACACGCGCCTGGCTGCGGTGCTCCAACAGTCGCACCATGGCACCGGGCCCCACACCGTGAGGCTCCGAATAGGGCATCAAGTACAGCGTTTCATCATTGAAGCCAACCACTTCCGCTTCAAGCCGGTCGCCAAAGGCGCCCACCACCTCGCAGAGTGCACCCACGGGTGCCATCAAGCCCTTGGCATGCAGCGTCATTCCGACCAGGCGAATCAAACGCCCGGTCCGTTGCGGCTCGAGCGCCCGAACGCGGTCGAGGGTACGGGTGACCTCATCGGCAAAGTCAAGCATCGGCCACCCCCGTGTCGCCTGGGGCATCCGGATCAGATGCCTGGGCAGGCTGCTCGATAGGCTTCGCGGCTGCGGCAGAAATCGGCGCAAATTGACTCTTAAGTCGCAGCTCGTCCGCTTGCCACTTCGAGGCCTGAATCCGCAGGTCGTGCATGATCGATGCAAGCCGGTGCTCTATCAGATCTTCCACTGTGGATGCATCGCTGCGCACCCGGACCGAGCCGCGCGAAAGCTCACTATCCTCGCGCCAGGCCACACGGTTCAGCAAAGGCGAGTCCACAGGCAATCCGGTCACGGGGTCGTCCCACGCTGCCTTCAGCAGGGCAAGGTCCTCGGGGTTCAGATCCACCGTCAGCGGCGCCTCGTCCCCCGCCTGTAGGGCATGAACGCTGCGACGGACCAGCTGTTCCACCACTTGGGGCGAGACGGTCAACTCGCTTCGAACCAATTCCGTGGCCAGGTGCAGCGCCAGGCGCTTCAGTGGCTCAAAGCGGGTCGCCGCATCGTCTGGCAACAGCAGGGGTTGAAGCGCACGGGACAGCGACTCGAGCAGGAGCACGGTGTCGCGCGAGGCCGAAGCCGCACCGCCATCGGATCCAGCGGCGGGCTCATGCTTCAAGGCAACACCGCTCTCATCCAGGGCCAGCCGTGTGCCTTCAGCGATGCCCTCTTCGAAGCCCTCCCGGTAGCGCCGCTCCACAAGAGCCTGCAGCTCTGTCGACAGATTCATCGCCTCGGAGGACGGATGCATCGCCGACTCTTCGGCCGCTGACGAAGACGGGTCGCGTGCTTCATCCAACACCGAGTCATCGCGATCTTGATCAATCATGTGTGCCTCGGCAGCATCCGCTGCAGTGAGGCCCAGCGGCAACACCGAATCGACTGGCTCTTCCCATGGGGTCAGCAACCGATCGCGCGCGAATCGGGCTTGAACCGGCGACAGCAGCGTCTCAATGTCAAACCCATCAGCACCTGATGTGTTGGCCACCCGAGAAAGCAAGGGATCTGGAAGAAAGGCTGCGGCGCTCATCTTGTGTCAGCCAAGTCGTCAGACGAAATCGTCGCCGCGGCCGGCGAGCATCATCTCGCCCGCGTCGGACAGCTTGCGCGCGATGCGAATAATGGCCTTCTGTG
>JBEAWD010000008.1:0-9919 GCA_041160585.1 Pseudomonadota bacterium
GTGCTTTACAGAAGTTGAGTAATGCACAAAAATGCATATTGTGAAGTCCCGTTCCACCCCGACCGCGGTGATACCCATCGCGCCCATCCCCGCACCCGCACGCCCGACCGCGCCCTTGCCCCTGCGGCACGGCCCCAAGGGCCGCACGCCCAGCCCTCAGGCCCGTGAGCGGGTGCAGGCCCTGTGCGAAGGGTTGGAGCCCCGCCGCGATCTGTTGATCGAGCACCTGCACCGCCTGCAGGATGCCGAGCACGGCCTGCGCCCCTCGCACCTGGCGGCCTTGGCCGAGCGGCTGCGACTAAGCCAGGTCGAAGTTTTCGAGGTGGCCAGCTTTTATCACCACTTCCGCCTGTTGGAAGACGACGCAGCCGCACCCACCGTCACGGTGCGCGTGTGCACCAGCCTGTCCTGCATGCTGGCCGGCGCCACCGATCTGCACACCCAACTCGTTCAAGCCTGCGCATCCGTTGGGGTGGAGGTCCTGGAGGCGCCGTGCATCGGCCGCTGCCACCAAGCCCCGGCGGCTTGCGTGGGTCAACATGAGCTGGGACATGCCACGCAGGACCGCGTGGTGCAGGCCCTGCGAGACGGGCACACCGATCCGGTGGAACTGCCCGATGTGATCGGCTACACGGCCTACCGTCAAAGGGGCGGCTACCACCTGGTGCAGGACCTGCATGCAGGGCAGCGCAGCCGCCAGCAGGTGCTCGACGCACTGCAGGCCTCGCAGCTCAAGGGGCTGGGAGGCGCCGGCTTTCCGGCCTTCCGAAAGTGGAGCCTGGTCGGGGCCGAGGCCGGCCCACGGCACCTGGTGGTCAACCTGGATGAAGGCGAGGTGGGCACCTTCAAGGACGGCCACCTCTTGGCCACCGACCCGCACCGCATGCTCGAGGGCATGCTCGTGGCTTGCCGAGTGGTGGGGATCGACAGGGTGTGGATCTACCTGCGCGACGAATACCACGCGGCGCGGCAGGTGCTTCAGCAGGAATTGGATCGGTTGCGCGCCGATCCGCCGATTCCCACTGAAGCCATGCCCACGATCGAACTTCGGCGTGGCGCGGGGGCCTACATCTGCGGCGAGGAATCGGCCCTCATCGAATCCGTGGAAGGCAAGCGCGGCCTGCCCCGCCTTCGGCCGCCCTATGTGGCGCAACTGGGGGTGTTCGGCCGGCCCACACTGGCCCACAACCACGAGACCCTGAGCTGGGTGCGCGACATCGTCGAGCGTGGAGGCGCCTGGTTCGCCTCGCACGGCCGCCGCGGCCGCACGGGCCTGCGCCGATTTTCGGTGTCGGGCCGCGTGCAGCGGCCCGGCGTGCACCTGGCGCCGGCGGGCATCAGTGCGCGCGAACTCATCGACGAGTTTGCTGGCGGCATGCTGCCCGGCCATGAGCTGTATGCCTACCTGCCGGGTGGTGCCAGTGGCGGCATCCTGCCCGCTTCCTTGTCCCACCTTCCCTTGGACTTCGACGGCGGCGCGCCGGCGGGTCAGGAGACGCTGGCCACGCATGGCTGCTTCGTGGGGTCGATGGCGGTGGTGGTGCTCAGCCAGCACGACCGTGCGCGCGACGCCGCGCTCAACCTCATGCGCTTTTTCGAGCATGAAAGCTGCGGGCAGTGCACGCCCTGCCGCGAAGGTACGGGCCAGGCCGTGCGGCTCATGCAGCAGCCGGTTTGGAACGCAGCGCTGATGGACGACCTGTCCTTCGTGATGCGCGAGGCCTCGATCTGCGGTCTGGGACAGGCGGCGCCCAATCCCATGGACAGCGTGCGGCGTTTCTTTGCGCACGAGGTGCAGCAGGCGGAAGCTCGACCATGAACGCGCCCCGCGAACTCAAGACCCTGAGCATCGAGATCGACGGCCGGGCCGTCACCGCCTTGGAAGGCCAGACCCTCTGGCAAGTCGCGCGCGGCCAGGGCACCACGATTGCCCATCTGTGCCACGCGCCTGACCATGGTGAGCACGGGCTGCGGCCCGACGGGAACTGCCGCGCCTGTGTGGTGGAGGTGCAGGGCGAGCGAACCCTGACAGCCTCCTGCTGCCGCCAGGTTCAGGCCGGCATGGTGGTCCGCACCGATTCCCCTCGCGTGCAGCGCGCGCAGCGGCTGGTGCTGGAACTGCTGCGCGCCGATGTGCCGGCCGTTCAAGGCGGCGCGAACCCCCTCAGGCAGGACAGTGAACTCGACCGCTGGTGCGATGCACGCGATGTGCGGCACAGCCGCTTTGCCCCACGCGCCCAGACCGCGCCTGACCTGTCGCATCCGGCCATGGCAGTCAACCTGTCGGCCTGCATCCAATGCAGCCGCTGCCTGCGTGCCTGCCGCGACGAGCAGGGCAATGACGTGATCGGTCTGGCCTTTCGCGGTGGCCAGGCCCAGATCGTGTTCGACCAGCGCGACCCCATGGGTGAATCCACCTGCGTGGGCTGCGGGGAGTGCGTCCAGGCCTGCCCTACCGGCGCCTTGTCGCCGGCCAATGGCAGCGCCGCAATCGGCGACACCAAGGCCGTGGATTCGGTGTGCCCGTTCTGCGGCGTGGGCTGCCAGTTGACCTTTCATGTGGCCGCGCCGCAAACGCCCACCGAGCGCATCGTCCGTGTGGAAGGCCGCCGTGGCCCGGCCAATGCGTCTCGCCTGTGCGTCAAGGGCCGCTTTGGCTTCGACTACATCCACCACCCGGATCGCTTGACCCGGCCCCTGATCCGCCGAGCCGACGCCGCCAAGAACCCCTTGCACCTCAAGCCCACCCACTGGTCGGAACTCTTCCGTGAAGCCAGTTGGGACGAGGCGCTGGACCGGGCCGCGCAGGGTCTGCTGCGGGTTCGCCAGCAACATGGCCCCCAGTCCCTGGCCGGCTTTGGCTCGGCCAAGGGCAGCAACGAAGAGGCCTATCTCTTTCAGAAGCTGGTGCGCACCGGATTCGGCAGCCACAACGTGGACCACTGCACGCGGCTGTGCCACGCCTCCAGCGTCTCGGCCCTGCTCGAAGGCATCGGCTCAGGGGCGGTCAGCAACCCGGTGCGTGATGTGGCCCAGGCCGAGGTGGTGCTGCTCATCGGCGCCAATCCCACGGTGAACCATCCGGTGGCGGCCAGTTTCATCAAGAACGCGGTGGCCCGCGGCACCAAGCTGATCCTGGCCGACCCGCGGCGTACCGAGCTGCAGCGCCATGCCTGGCGGACATTGGCCTTCAAGGCCGATACCGACGTGGCCCTGCTCAATGCCCTGCTGCACACCATCGTCGAGGAGGGCCTTGTGGATGAGGCCTTCGTGCGTGGGCGCACCCAGGATTTCGAACAGCTCCAGCAGCACCTGAAGGACTTCAGCCCCGAGGCCATGGCGCCGATCTGCGGAGTCGACGCCGCCACCCTGCGCGAGGTGGCCCGCACCTTCGCCACCAGCCGCGCCAGCATGATCCTGTGGGGCATGGGCGTGAGCCAGCATGTGCACGGCACCGATAACGCGCGTGCGCTTATCGCGCTGGCCATGGTGACGGGCCAGATCGGTCGGCCCGGTACCGGCCTGCACCCACTGCGTGGCCAGAACAATGTGCAGGGCGCCAGCGACGCGGGCCTCATCCCGATGATGCTGCCCGACTACCAACACGTCAGCGACCCGGCCGTTCGGCAACGCTTCGAAGCCGCCTGGGGCCTGGCCGAAGGCACGCTGAGTGCGCAGCCTGGACTGACCGTGGTGGAGGTGATGAAGGCCATCCACGCCGGCACCGTGCGCGGCATGTTCATCGAGGGTGAGAACCCGGCGATGAGCGATCCCGATGCCGCCCACGCACGCGCCGCATTGGCCGCCCTGGAGCACCTGGTGGTGCAGGACATCTTCCTCACCGAAACCGCGGCCTTGGCCGATGTGGTGCTGCCGGCCACGGCTTGGCCGGAGAAGACGGGCACGGTGACCAACACCGACCGCCTGATGCAGCTGGGCCGTCCCGCTGTGAAGCCACCTGGCGACCCGCAAACCGGCGCCCGCGCAGATGCCTGGATCCTGGAGCAACTGGCCCAGCGCTTGGGCCTGCCGTGGTCCTATGGCATTGACCCGCTGGGCGGCGAAGCCGGTATCGCAGCGGTCCACGACGAGATGCGTGGGTGCATGCCCTCGATTGCCGGCATCACCTGGGCGCGCCTGCAGCGCGAAGGGGCCGTGACCTATCCCTGTGCCGACGAAGGCGACCCGGGCCAATCGGTGGTGTTCACGGAGCGCTTCCCCACACCCAGTGGCCGCGCGCGCCTGGTGCCGTCGGCCTTGACCTTCGCCGCCGAGCGACCCGATGCCCACTACCCGATGGTGCTCATCACCGGACGGCAGCTGGAGCACTGGCACACCGGATCGATGACGCGCCACTCCCAGGTGCTGGATGCGCTGGAGCCCCAGCCCACCGCCTGCCTGCACCCCCTGACGCTGGCGCGGCTGGGCGTGGCCCCGGGTCAGCGGCTGCGCGTGCGCTCCAGGCGCGGTGCGATCGAGTTGGTGGCGCGCGCCGATGAGGCCACGCCGGACGACACGGTCTTCATTCCTTTCGCCTACGCAGAGGCCGCGGCCAACCTGTTGACCAACCCGGCCCTGGACCCGATCGCCAAGATCGCCGAGGTGAAGTACTGTGCGGTGTCGGTGGAGGCCTTGGGCTGCGGGTAGGCTTAGCATTGCGGTGTGCGCACGCCCATCCGCTGACGCAACCCGCCACACAAGCCTCACACCATGCCCGACTCCACCGCAGCCCCTGCCGCTGATCATTCGAATCCCCGCGTGGCCCTCATCACGGGCGCGGCCCGAGGCATCGGTCTGGCCAGCGCCTCGGCGCTGCTGGCCGCGGGCTGGTGCGTGGTGTTCAGTGGACGCGACGCTGCGGCGCTGAAGGCAGCCGTCCAACAAGCCACCACACACGCCGCAGCACAGGCGGGCAGCCCGGATGTGGCCCAACGCGCGCTGGCCGTGGTTGCGGATGTGACAAACGAAGCTTCCGTGGCCGCCCTCTTTGACGCCACCATCCAACGCTTTGGTCGCCTGGACCTGCTGTTCAACAACGCGGGCCTGTTCGCGCCCAAGGGCCTGCTGGAAGACATCGATTTCTCGGCCTGGAAGCAGGTGGTGGACACCAACCTCAACGGCGTGTTCCTGTGCACACAGCACGCTTTCCGTGTGATGAAGGCGCAGAACCCTCGGGGTGGGCGCATCATCAACAACGGGTCGATCTCGGCACATGCCCCACGGCCCAACTCATCGGCCTACACCGCCACCAAGCATGCGGTCACTGGCCTGACCAAGAGTGCCTCGCTGGACGGGCGCAAGTACGACATCGCCGTGGGTCAGATCGACATCGGCAACGCCGCCACCGACATGACCACGGCCTTCACCCAGGGTGTGGCCCAGGCCGACGGCAGCGTGAAGGTCGAGCCGGTGATGGACGTGTCGCACGTGGCGCAGGCCGTGGTGTACATGGCCAACCTCCCGCTGTCGGCCAATGTGCTGAACATGACGGTGATGGCCACCCACATGCCCTTCGTGGGCCGAGGCTGATCGAGGCCTGCACGAAGTTTGAGTTCGCGCTGAATGCCGGGGCGCTGTCGCGCCTAAGGTTCGCTCTTCCCCAACCCCACGAGGAGAAGTGAATGAACCCCAGCATGGATGTTCAGAAGGACAAGTTGATCCAGGATCTGCGCGTGGTGATGCGCGACGCGGAAGAAATCCTCAAGTCATCGGGTCAACAGCTTGGCGATGGCGCTGCTCATTGGCGTGAGCGAACGCAAGACCGTTTGGCGCAGGTGCGTGAGCAGATCAGCGCGCTGCAGGAGCAGACCACCGACCGGGTGGTCACCGCCGGGCGCAGCACCAACGAGTTCGTCCATCGCAATCCCTGGGCGGCGGTCGGGGTGGCCAGCGGAATCGGTTTGCTGGCGGGCTTTCTGATGAACAACCGACGCTAGGCGGTTTCCGGTGTGGGCCTTGGTCCATGACCTGCTGCGCGAGCTGTTTCGGCTGGGCATGGCCTTGGGCCTGGAGCGCGTCGACCAGTTGCGCGCCGATTGCGCAGCCGCCCTGGCCCGCGAGCGCCAGCGCCTGTTTGAGGTGCTGGCGCTGCTGTGTCTGGGCTTGATGCTGTTCGCACTGGGGTTGGCTGGCCTGCTGCTGCTGGCCTGGTGGGCGATGCCCCTGGCTTGGCGACTGCCGGCCATGGGTGCCCTGCTGTTGTTGCTGGCCGTCAGCGGGGCGCTCGTGCTGGCCATGGCCCGCCGCCGTTGGGCCCGCGCCCTGTGACCCACATCCTGCCGGCGCAGGCCCTGAGCCGGCGTTGGCACCAGGAGAAGTACGCGCAGCCCACCGAGCTGCTGAGGTGTGACACCCAACGCCGCGTGGCCCATGCCCTGGCCCAGGTGGAACCGGTGGCCCGGCGAGCGGCCTGGGCCAAGCGCTTCGAGGCGGCCATGCGCAACGGCCTCCTACCGGGTGGTCGCATCATGGCCGGCGCCGGCGTTCAGACGCGCGCAACGACCTTGATGAACTGCTTCGTGGTGCCGGCGCGCGACCTGCCCACGCTGTGGCCGCAGCTCAGGGCCACGCTGAGAGCGGGCGGCGGCGTGGGCATGGACCTCTCCGACTTGCCGACCGGCGTGCTGCAGGCGATGGAGGGCTGCGAGGCGGTGGCTTGCTCCCTGGAGCGGCCGCCACCTGCCCAGCGCCGCGCCGCACAGATGGTGGTGTTGCGGGTCGATCATCCGGAGATCGAGGCCTTCATCAAGGCCTCGGCGTCGGCTCACCCTCATATCGCCCGCGCGGTTCGCATCAACGATGCGCAGATGCAGGCTCTTGCGTCATCGGCTTGCACCTTTGGATCCCATATCGCCCAGGCCATCTGGGCCGGCGGTGAACCGGGCCTGCTTTTCAGCACACGGATGCAGTCCGACGACAACCTGGGCGATGTTGAAGTCCTGCAGGCCACCAACCCCTGCGGCGAGCAGCCCCTGCCGCCCTACGGTGCCTGCGCCCTGGCCTCCATCGACCTCACCCGCGTGGTGCAGCAGCCCTTCACACCCCGGGCGCACATCGCCTGGGGCCTGCTGTCGGCCTTGGTGCATGTGGGCGTTCGCGCACTCGACAACGCCATTGAGCTCAGCCACTGGCCCCTACCACAGCAGTCCCGCCAGATGCAGCGCCGTCGCCGCATCGGCTTGGGCATTACCGGGCTGGGTGATGCGCTGGCCCTGTTGAACCGCCACTATGCGGCGCCTGAAGCCCGGCAACAGGCCGCACAGGTGATGCGCTTCATCTCGCATTCGGCCTACCGTGCTTCGGTGCGCCTGGCGCGATGGCGCGGCGCCTATCCCGATTTCCGTGCGGCTGCCGTACTCAACAGGCCCCACTTCGCCTCCCGCCTGCCGCCTGACCTGCAGCACGACATCCGCCTGCACGGGTTGCGGCACTCACACCTGCTGGCCATCGCACCGGCGGCCAGCATCAGCGTGGCCTTTGCCGACAACGTCAGCAGCGGGGTGGAGCCCATGGTGGCCGCCCAGTGGCAGCGCCACTGGCGCGACCCCGACGGCCGCCCGGCCAGTGCGTGGGTGCAGGCCCATGCCTACCGCCTGTGGCGGGCCACCCGGGGCATGGTCGAGGACCCGCCGCAGGGTTGGGCCTGGCTGTCCACGGTGTCGCCCGAGCATCAGCTGGCCATGGTGGCCGCGCTGGCCCCGCATGTGGACGGTGCCATCAGCAAGACCCTGTCCGTGCCTGAACACACCACGCCCCAGGCGATCGATTCGTTGATCCGCGCCGCGTGGCGCCTGGGACTCAAGGGGATTTCGGTGTTTCGCCGTGGCAGTCGTCCCGGCGTGCTCTCTGTCTGAGCGGGGACTTCTACAGGAACCGATCCAGCAGCTTGCGCGATGCGCGATCCATGGCCTTGAGATCCACCACCCGGAACACCAGCCCGTGGTTGTCGGTGATCAGCAGCCCCCCATCGCGCAGGCGGCGAATGTCTTCCTCACCCTTGAGGATGAAGTTGGTGCGGCCGCGGTCGGTGTCCACCGTCCAGGTGCTCGGCGTGGAGAAGGTGGACACCGCCACCAAGCGCTCGACCGTTGGCATGAACTCACGCTGGGCCAGTTCCTGCTCGATCAGCCCAAGCGTGGGCTCGGTCAGATCGCCCCAGCGGTCGACCCATTCCAGCTCATGCCCGTCCGGGCCCACAAGGGACAGGCCCTCCAGCGGGGCTTCGATGGGGAAGGCCCTCACGGTTTGCACGCCGGTGTGTGTCACCCCTTGGGCATCGGTGTACACCAGCCGACCATGCGCGTCGCGCTGCAGATGACCTTGCAGCATCGCCGTCATGCCTGCCTCACCAAGGGGTTGGGCGTGGGCTCGGGCGGTGCGTCTTCGGTGTCGACGTTGCGGGCTTGCGCCTGGTACAGCCGCCAATAAGCGCCTTCGCGGGCCATCAGCTCATCGTGCGGGCCCACCTCCACCACCTCGCCGCGGTCCATCACCACCAGGCGATCGGCCTTGCGCAGGGTGGAAAGCCGGTGCGCAATCGCAATCGTGGTGCGGCCCTGGACAACCTGGTGCAGGGCCTTCTGGATTTCCTTTTCGGTTTCAGTGTCCACGGCCGAGGTGGCCTCATCCAGGATCAGCAGGCGCGGGTTGATCAGCAGTGCCCGCGCAATCGAAATGCGCTGCCGCTCACCGCCCGAGAGCCCCTGTCCGCGCTCGCCCACGAGCGAGTCGTAGCCCTGCGGCAGGCGAAGGATGAACTCGTGCGCGTGTGCCGCTCGGGCCGCCGCCACGATCTCCGCCCGCGTGGCATCGGGCTTGCCGTAGGCAATGTTCTCGGCAATGGTGCCGAAGAAAAGGAAGGGCTCCTGCAGCACCAGACCGATGTGCTGACGGAAGTCACTCACCGCATAGCGGCGAATGTCGACACCGTCGACCAGGATGGCGCCATCGGAGACATCGTAGAAGCGGCAGATCAGGTTCACCAGGGTGCTTTTGCCCGAGCCGCTGTGGCCCACCAGACCGATCATCTCGCCAGGCTTGATCTCCAGGTCCATGCCGCGGATCACCCGCCGGCTGCCATAGCGAAAGCCCACATCGCGAAGGCTGATGGACCCCTCGACCTTCTTCAGCGGTACCGGGTTGACCGGCTCGGGCACGTTGCTCACGTGGTCGAGGATGTCGAAGATGCGCTTGGCGCCGGCCGCGGCCTTCTGCGTCACGCTCACGATGCGGCTCATGGAATCAAGCCGGCCGTAGAAGCGACCGATGTAGGCGATGAAGGCGGTGAGCACGCCCACCGTGATGTCACCCTGGCTGACCTGCCAAATGCCGAAGGCCCAGACCACCAGCAGGCCGATTTCGGTGAGCAGCGTCACCGTGGGGGTGAACAGGCTCCAGGTGCGGTTGATGCGGTCGTTGACTTCCAGGTTGTGCTGGTTGGCCGTCTTGAAGCGGCCGGATTCGCGCCGCTCCTGTGCGAAGGCCTTCACCACGCGGATGCCCGGAATCGTGTCGGCCAGCACGTTGGTGACCTCGCCCCACACCCGGTCGATCTTTTCGAAGCCAGTGCGCAGGCGGTCGCGCACCTGATGGATCATCCAGGCGATGAAGGGCAGGGGCAGCAGCGTCACCAAGGCCAGCCAGGGATTGATCGAGGCCAGGATCACCGCCGTCATCACCAGCATCAGCACGTCGTTCAGGAAGTCCAGCGCGTGCAGCGACAGGAACACGCAGATGCGGTCGGATTCGCTGCCGATGCGCGCGATCAGGTCACCCGTTCGCTTGCCGCCGAAGTACTCGAGGCTGAGCGTCATCAGGTGGCTGAAGGTGCTGGTGCGCAGGTCCGCCCCGATGCGTTCGGACACCAGCGCCAGCAAGTAGGTGCGCCACCATCCCAAGCCCCAGGCCACCAGGGCCGAGG
>JBEAWD010000142.1:0-2891 GCA_041160585.1 Pseudomonadota bacterium
CGGCGATGACGCAAGAGGCCAAAGCCTATCTTGCTGACCTTGAGTTCACTGGCCGCTATCGCGTTCCCTTTCAGTTCACCGAGGTGATCGGTCAGGCGCTGTCCACCAGCAGCTTCGTGACTCGCACGCAGGGCTCCGTCATCGAAGATGTGGACGGCAATGCCTATCTCGACGTGTCGGGCTCCTACGGCGTCAATGTGTTCGGTTACGACGTCTACAAGGCCTGCATCGAGGAAGCGGTTTTGCGTGCAGGTGAACTTGGCCCGGTGCTGGGCGCCTACCACCCCGTGGTGCTTGAAAACGCCCAGCGCCTGGCCCGTATTTCGGGTCTGGATCAGGTAAGTTTCCACATGTCCGGCACCGAGGCGGTGATGCAGGCCGTGCGCCTGGCGCGCTACCACACGGGCAAGCGCCATCTCGTGAGGTTCTGTGGCGCCTACCATGGATGGTGGGAGGACGTGCAACCGGGTCCGGGCAATCCACTTCCCCCGCGCGAAACCTATACGCTTCAGGACATGAGCGCGCGCAGTCTGGATGTGCTGCGAAGCCACCGCGACATCGCCTGCGTTCTGATCAACCCGCTGCAGGCACTGCACCCCAACAGCTCGGCGCCTGGAGATTCGAGCCTGGTGGACAGCAGTCGTCGCGCGTCTTACGACCGCGCCGCCTATACACAATGGTTGCAGCAGGTGCGCCAGGTCTGCACGGAACGCGGCATCGTGTTGATCTTCGACGAGGTGTTCCTGGGCTTCCGGCTCGCTGCCGGTGGCGCGCAGGAATACTTCGGCGTCAAGGCCGACATGGTGACCTACGGCAAGACGCTGGGAGGAGGCTTGCCCGTGGGGGTCGTGTGCGGGCGGGGTGACCTGATGCGCCGATACCGCACGAAGCGGCCTGCTGACATCTGCTTTGCCCGTGGCACCTTCAACAGCCATCCCTATGTGATGGCGGCCATGAAGGCTTTCCTGGATCGCCTCGATCAACCCGCTACGCGCTCGCTGTACGAGGGGCTGGAGGACACCTGGAACGGACGTTGTGAAGCCCTGAACAAACGCCTGGAAGCCGCCGGTGTGCCGGTTCGCACAGCCAACATGAGCACCGTCTGGACCTTCCTCTACACGCGTCCTTCGCGCTTCAACTGGCTCTTTCAGTTCTACTTGCGCAAGCACGGCCTGTGGCTGAGTTGGGTGGGAAGCGGCCGGATGATCTTCAGCCTTGACTACACCGAAGCGGCTTATGAAGCCGTTGCCGATCGAATCGAGGCCGCCGCACTCGAGATGCAGGCCGATGGCTGGTGGAGTGGCCCGGAACTGTCCAACAAGGAAATCAAACGCCGGGTGTTTCGGGAGATGTGGCAAGGTTGAAGCCTGCACGGCTGGCCAGGGCTGCTCAGCCCTGGCGGCCTCACGGCTCAAGAGTGATGCACGTGGGTCATCGGGTCATACCGCTCACCGCGCAGCAGGGCCAAGGGGGCCTTGTGGTACAGGTAGACATCGTGGAAGGGGTCGGTGATGATCTTGGTTCCCCACACGAGGCCCGTCATCAGGCTTTGCTGCTGCCACAGCTGCAGGACGCGAAAAACCAGACCGGCCACACCCAGCGCCAGCCAGGCAAGGCCCACATCATGGGCATAGCCGAGCAAGCCCACGGCCGGTTCGATGTTGCCACCCAAGCTTGGGTCGACGATAAGTGCCACGGGCATGAACGCCCAAACGCTCATCAACACGATCTTTCGGCGGATGTTGTAGCCGACCTTAACCTCTTCCTTGTACTCGTCGGTCACCTGGTTGACTGTGTCATAGCCACGGGGCTCGAAAAAGAAGTGCCCCGCCTGCCGTGTGGTCATCGACACACACCAGGCCAGCAGTGCCGACCAGGCAGGCTCCACGAACAAGAGCGCATAGGCGCACAGGAAGCTCAAGGCACTGACCAGGTGCAGCGACTGGTTGATCCTGCAGTGGTGATAGAAGCGGTGGTCGTCCCAACGTTGGACGCGCAACTCTTCGAGGAATCGGCTAATGGACATCGGATCTCCAAAGTTGGTAGGGTGATTGCGCTTGCGAGCCATCGTGGTCAGCGGCCCGGGTTCTTGGCCAGACTTTGATCGGAATCGATGAAGATGACGTGACGGCTTGATGTCACATGCGAGACACCAGCACCTTCATCAATTTGTTTTGTTCGCACGCGACCATGTATTCATGAACAGCCATGACACCACCGACCTTCAGATCGACCACCTGGAGCGGTACGGGCGCCGACTTCGCATCGCCGTGGTGACAGAGACCTATCCACCCGAGGTCAACGGCGTATCCCTCACGCTGTCTCAACTCGTGGCCAATCTCATCGAACGGCAACACAGCATTCAACTGGTCAGGTTGCGTCAACCGGGTGACGTGTGGGCCGGCCTGCCCACGGGGGCTGCACTCGCCCGTCATGGTGAAGCAGCGAACACTGAGGCGCCCATCCTGATGCGCGGCATTCCCATCCCACGCTACCCAGGCCTTCGGATGGGCTTACCCTGCAAGGGATCTCTGGTGAAGCTTTGGTCCGTGCGCCGCCCTGATGTGGTCCACATCGCCACGGAAGGTCCTCTGGGTTGGTCAGCCCTGAAGGCGGCGCAACAATTGAAGTTGCCGGTGTCGAGCGACTTTCGAACCAATTTCCATGCCTATAGCCGCCACTACGGCGTTGGGGTCCTGTTTCGCAGCATCATGTTGGTGCTGCGCAAGTTCCACAACAGGACCCACCTGACGCTTGTACCCACACCAGCGCTGAAGACACAACTTGAAGCGGCCGGATTCAAACGTCTGGCTGTCGTGGGCCGAGGCGTCGATGCTGGGCTGTTCCATCCAGACCGCCGCAGCCCATCGCTGCGCGCGCAGTGGGGCCTC
>JBEAWD010000174.1:0-9824 GCA_041160585.1 Pseudomonadota bacterium
GGCAGCGGCTGTGGGACGTGGACGGCCGAGAGCTCATCGACTTCGCCATCGGCATGGGTCCCGGGATCTGGGGCCATGGTCACAGGGAATATCTGCAAACGCTGCACGAGCAACTCGACAAGCTGTTCGTCATTGCATCCGGCATGCTGCAAACAGCCAATGAGGTGGTCTTGGCGGAGCACATCGTCAAGAACGTACCCTGTGCCGACAAGGTTCGATTTGTAACCACCGGCTCCGAGGCCGTGCAGATGGTGGTGCGGCTGGCGCGAGCCTATACCGGCCGGCGCCTGTTCGTTCGCTTCGATGGGCATTACCACGGCTGGCTTGACAACGTGTTAGGCGGCCGTGCAGACGCGGCCGAAGACGCGCTACCCTTCGCGCGCGAGAACGAGCACGACCCCATGCACACCGAGGGTCGCTCACATTTGGCCTTCCAGGAGTCGCTCAAGATTCCTTGGAACGACGCCGAAGCACTCGAGGCTCTGCTCAAGCGCTGTGGCCACGAGATTGCACTGGTGATCATGGAAGGGGCCATGACCAACGGGGGCTGCTGCCTACCCAAGCCCGGCTATCTGGAGCGGGTGCGGGAACTTTGTACGCAGTACGGCGTGATCTTCTGCATCGATGAGGTGATCACGGGGTTCCGAATGGGCCTCTCCGGTGCGCAAGGCCATTACGGCGTGACGCCGGATGTATCGAGTTTCGGCAAGGCCATAGCCGGTGGAATGCCGCTGGCGGCTGTGGCCGGGCGTGAAGACTTGATGGACCTCATCCGCACGAACCGTGTAGTGGGGGCTGGGACTTTCAACGCTGCGCCCATGAGCATGGCTGCAGGCGTGACCACCATGCGGATGCTTGAGCGCGATGACGGAGCGGTTTATCGACAGATCGACCGGATTCAAGGCCTGTTCATGCAGGAGTTTCGACGGCTTGCCCAAAGGCATGGGCACGCCATGTTGGTCCAGGGCGTTCGTGGCGTTTTCTGTGGGCACTTCACGGATTTGCAGGTGGCACACACGCCGGCGCAACTGGCGGCACATGCTGACCGACAAAAGGCTGCGCGATTCCGCCTGGCGCTGATTGAGGAAGGTGTGTACCCAGGTCGGGGAGATCGCTACTTCGTGGGTGCGGGGCTCACCGAAGAAGACCTCACGGACGGACTGCGACGCATCGACCGGGCCTTGGCTCGTATCTGAGGGCTTTCTCTCCCAACCGCGCATGGAGATCTTGCAGCACATGGTGTTCGGCACCGCCGCTGGGCTGCTGATGTACCTGAGCGGAGTGGGCGGCGGCGTTCTGGTGGTTCCATCACTGATCGTGCTCTTCGGCCTGGAACCCGTATTGGCAGTAGGAACGGCCAGCGTGTTTTCCTTTGTGTTCAAGGTGGGCGCAGGATGGAGTCACGGATGCCGCGGTCATGTGTCAGCGGGCCTGCTGCGTATGTTCCTCCCCGTGGCCTTGGCGGCCTGCACCGCGAGCGCAGCGATGGTGTCTTGGCTGCACAGCACCATGGCTGATCACCAGAGCCTCGACCTGGTGCTGCAGTGCCTGACCGTCAGTGCTGGCCTGATGGCCTGGATGAGCCTGCATATCAACCGCTGGGAGGTGATGCTGCAACGGTTGGGATTACCTGCCCTGGCAGCCACATCGGGCGCATTGGTAGGCGCCACCGGCACCGGTGGCGGTGTACTGGTCACACCAGCCTTGTTGTCCGTCACATCCGAGTCCGCCAAAACAGTGGTGGGAACCTCGCTGGTGATCGGTTTGGCGCTTTCAGGCGTCACGAGCCTGGCCTTCGGTGTACATGACGCCGTGGCTTGGCGCGTGGCTGTTGCCGTCTGCGCAGGCGGGTTGATCGCTCTGTTGTTCGGCCCTTGGGTCTTTCAAAGGCTAAGCCCCGTTCATATTCGCCGGCTGACATCAACCTTGATTGGCTTGGCGCTGCTCGGGCTGGTGTCGCAGATGCTCAAAGCGAATTGGGCTTGATTGGGGGAGATGAGCGTGAGCCTTGAACCAGAAGCCACCACCCTACCCGTTCCGCGAATATTGATCAATGGTGAGTGGCGGGAAGGTAATGGGGATACGCAGTGGACTCTTCTGAACCCTGCTACCGGGCAAGCCTTGAGCAATTGTCGTAGCGCCACTCCGAATGACCTCAACATCGCGCTGATGGCCGCGCAACAAGCGCTCAAGCCCTGGGGTCAGACGCCCGCCTTTCAGCGTGCGCAACTGATCGAACAAGGGCTACAAAAGGTGCTCGGCTCCATCGATGAAATGAGCCGCTGGCTCACGCTCGAGCAGGGCAAAACCCTGGGGGAATCACGCCTAGAAGTCCAGGTAGCCGTTGAGATGGTGCGTTGGTTCGCGCAGGAGGGACGGCGCATCCATGGTCGCACGATCCCCTCGCGCCTTCCGCAGGGCGTGGTCACCGTCATGCCTCGCCCAGCCGGTGTGGCCCTTGCGATCTCCCCATGGAACTACCCAGTCATCCTGTGCGCGCGCAAAGTTGGCGCGGCCTTGGCAGCAGGCTGCAGCGTCATCGCCAAGTTGCCGGAGGAAACGCCGGTGGCCGTCGGCGCATTTCTGGCGGCGCTCAATCAGGCCCTACCACCGGGCGTACTGCAGGCGGTGTTCGGAGATGCCAAGGCCCTGTGCTCGCAAGCGATCGCCAGCCCCGTGGTTCGCAAAGTGAGCTTCACTGGATCTGTGGCGGTGGGTCGTGCTCTGGCACATCAATGCAGCGCCGATTTCAAGCGTGCGACCCTCGAGTTGGGTGGGCACGCGCCTGTGATCGTGTGTCGCGACGCACCACTTGAATCTGTGGCCAACCTGCTGGTTGCCCACAAGCACCGCAATGCTGGGCAGGCCTGCATGGCCCCCTCGCGGCTCTATGTAGACCGGGACGTGTTGCCGGCCTTCACCGATCACTATGTTGCCGCGATGCGTCGACTGCGGGTAGGCAGCGGCATCAAGGCCGACATCGACATGGGACCGGTGCAGAGCCACCGGCGCCAGGCGGCGCTCGAGTCCTTGATCGAGGATGCTCGGGCGCATGGCGCGGACGTGGTGCAGGGTCCGTCTGTTGAGGGCCCAGGCTTCTTCGTACCCCCAACCGTGCTGCTGGGCAACATGGAGGGTGCTCGGGTCATGCAGGACGAACCTTTCGGGCCGGTTTGCGCGATCCAAGGTTTCGCTACTCTGGATGAAGCCATTGCGCGTGCCAACGCCAACCGCCTCGGGCTGGCGGGCTACCTGTTCACCGATAGCGCATCGATCCAAGCACGCTGCATGCGCGAATTGGAGGTCGGCGCACTGTCCATCAACAACGTGATGGTCTCAATGCCAGAGGCGCCATTCGGTGGGCTCAAGGACAGCGGATTGGGTGCTGAAAGCGGCATCGAGGGACTGAGCGCCTACCTGGACCCCATGAGCGTCCACACCACACCCATGGCGCCTTGATCATGCCCCTGAGTCCTCACGCCCTCTCGCCTGAATGGAGTTTTCGATGAATACCCGCACACGCGTGGCCCTGATCACAGGGGGCGCCACCGGACTTGGACGCGCCATGGCCGAACGCCTGGCTGCCGATGGTCTGCGCATCGTCATTGGCGACCTTCGCGGTGCGCAGGAGGCCGCGCAAGCCATCCAGGATCAGCACGGCGTGGACTGCCTGGGCCTGCGCATGGACGTCACCGACGCGGTCAGCATTCAAGAGACCGTTGACGCCGCCGCCGCCCGCTTTGGCGGCATCGACGTGCTCGTGAACAACGCGGCCCTCTTCTCCACTCTGGTCAACCGGCCATTCGATCAATACGACGCTGAAGAATGGATGCAGGTCATGCGGGTTAACACGCTCGGACCCTTCCTGTGTGCCAAGGCTGTGGCTCCCCACATGAAGCGGCAGCGCTGGGGCCGCATCATCAACGTAGCTTCCACATCGGCCCTCAAGGGCCTTGCCAACATGGCGCACTACGTCACCAGCAAGGGAGCGGTCATCACCTTCACCCGTGTGCTGGCTCGGGAACTCGGAGCCTGGGAGATCACGGCCAACGCAATCGCCCCGGGCCTGACGCTGTCGGACCAGATCCTTCAGAACGATGCCCATGTGCAGCAGTTCGGGGAAGCGATCCGAAAGTCACGCTCCATCCAGCGCGATGCCTACCCCTCGGATCTGGTCGGCACGGTGAGCTTTCTGGCAGGAAACGATTCGGCCTTCATGACCGGCCAGACTCTTTGCGTGGAAGGCGGAGCCGTCTTCGTCTGATGGCCTACTAACTTCATCCAAGCAAGGTCCCGAAATGAGCGCCAAGCCCCTGCGCAATGTCATCTTCATCATGTGCGATCAGCTGCGCCATGACCACCTTGGGTTCACCGGGCACCCGCACATGCGCACGCCGCACCTGGACAGTCTGGCTCGCCGCTCGACCTACTTCAACCATGCCTATGTGCAGGCTGGCGTCTGCGGCCCCAGCCGCATGAGTTACTACACCGGTCGCTACGTGTCTTCACACGGCGTGACCTGGAACCGGGTGCCCCTATCGGTTTCGCAGCGAACGCTCGGAGATCACTTCCGCGCCGCAGGTCGGGAGCTGCATCTCGTGGGCAAGTCTCATGTGATCCCCGACGTGGAAGGCCTGGCACGACTGGGCGTAGACAAGGGATCAGCCATCTGGCGCCACGTGGCGGCTGGCGGCTTCAACGAAATCGACCGTATCGACGGTCATGCGGAGCCTGGACCTGAGAGTGGATACGGCGACTTCCTTCGGCGCACCGGGTATGCGGGAGACCGGCCTTGGCACGACCACGTTGTCAGCGGCGTGAACGAGCAGGGCCAATCGGTCAGCGGCTGGTTTCTTCGGCACGTTCATTTGCCGGCGCGTGTAAATGAAGCTCACAGCGAAACGGCCTATGTCACCGACACCGCGCTCGCTTTCCTGGAGCAGGCCCAGCACCGCCCTTTCGCACTCCACCTGAGCTATGTAAAGCCGCACTGGCCCTACATTGCGCCTGCGCCCTACCACCAAGCCTACGGACCGGAGCACATGCTTCCGATCCGCAAGCACGCGGTAGAGCGACAGGATCCGCATCCAGTGCTGGCGGCGTATCAGGCCATGGAGGAATCAATCACCTTTTCCGATGAGGCGGTGGTTCGTCAGGTTCGTCCGGTTTACATGGGTTTGATCGAACAGGTGGACCATCACATTGGGCGTGTTCTGGACTTCCTTGAACGCCAGGGCCTGATGAACGAAACCCTCATCGTATTCACCTCGGACCATGGTGACTACGGCGGGGACCACCATCTGGGCGAAAAGGACCTGTTCCACGATCAGGTGGTGCGCGTGCCACTCATGGTGTTTGACCCGCGGCAGCAAGCAGACACCACCCGCGGTCAGCGCCTGGACAGCCTGGTTCAAGCCATCGACGTGGCGCCCACCATCCTGGAGGCCCTGGGGATACGACCCGAGGATGACGGACTTCAGGGCCTTTCGCTTTTGGATGAGATCCACGAGACCGATGAGTCAGCCGGGGGCCAACGTACGCACAACGTGCGCGATTGCGTCATTTCCGAGATCGACTACTCCTTCCGCCGGGTCCGTTTGAACCTGAAGCGGCAGCCCGGTGAGTGCCGAGGCTGGATGGTTCGTACACGTCAGTGGAAGTACATCCACTGGCAGGGATTCCGCCCGCAGCTCTACGACCTTGTGCGCGACCCGCACGAATACGTTGATCTGGGCGAAGACACCGGTTTACTGCCCGTACGGCGTGAAATGGAAGCTCGGCTGATGGCTTGGATGGCCAGCCTGCATCCGAGGCAATCTCTGTCGGATGCGGAGGTTGCGCGCCGTACCGACCGCGCCAAGGAGCACGGTATCTATTACGGCACATGGGCTCCTTGAGGGCGTCGCCGGCAGCAAACCTTTTTGTGTCGCACATGAAATCGACGACGTCCATTACCGGGCCCGGGGCCCCAGAAGGAAGGAAGACATCATGAAACACGCTTCGTTGTGGATAGATGGCCAATGGCGTGATGGCGCGCAAGGCCGCACAGCTGAAGTACGGTCTCCGTCAAACGGGGAAGTGGTCGCCACGTACGCTGACGCAGATGTTCAAGACACGGACGCGGCGATCGCAGCAGCGCGGAATGCGTTTGATCACGGCGCTTGGTCACGCAGCCCACGTCAACGCGCAGCCTTCCTGCTCGCGCTGGCCAGTGGTCTTGAGGCCGCGAGCGAACCACTGGCGGAAGAGATTTCGGCCACCAACGGCAAGTTGATGTCTGAGGCCCGGCACGAGATCGTGGCTGCTGCCAGTGAACTCCGCTACTACGCCGGTCTGGCGCGCAACATCTTTGGGCGCGTCACAGAGATAGAACCCGGCCTGATGGCCATGCTGGCGCGCGAACCGCTGGGGGTGGCCGCGATCATCGTGCCCTGGAACGCGCCGCTGACCCTGTTGGCTCGTTCCCTGGCGCCGGCCCTGGCCGCTGGTTGCACCTGCGTGATCAAGTCGGCGGGCCAGACCTCCTTACCCACTGAAGGCGCCTTTCGAATCGCCAGCGAAATTCCAACACTGCCCAGGGGAGTGCTGAACCTCATCGCCGAAAGCGGTAACCGATGCGGGCAACGGTTGGTGGAGTCACCGGATGTGGACATGGTCAGCTACACCGGCAGCACACCCGTGGGCAAGGCCATCATGGCCGCAGGATCGGCCACCCTCAAGCGCCTGAATCTCGAGCTCGGTGGCAATGCACCCGTGCTGGTACTGCCCTCAGCGCGTATACCCACTGCCGTGGACGGAATTGTGCGTGGGGCGCTTTCCTACGCAGGCCAGGTATGCGTCGCTGCCAGTCGTGTGATCGTGCATCAGGATGTGGCCGATCAGATTCGCGCTGGCTTGGTGGAGCGTTTGAAGGCCCACACGCCCGGTATGCCGCACGATCCGGCCGCGCGGATGGGACCACTCATCAACCGAGCTAGCCGCGAGCGCATCCTGACCCTGCAGGACAGTGGTGGCGAGGGCGCGATCAATAGGCTGGCATGCACCGTTCCGGCGCACTTGCCTGCCAAGGGCGGTTTCGTTACCGCTGGGCTTGTAGAAGTGAATGATCCTTCCTCCCCGCTCATGCAGGATGAAGTGTTCGGCCCCCTGCTGTCATTGACAGTGTGTGCCAACGAGCGTGAGATGACCGCCGTCGCCAACCACTCCCGCTTCGGTCTTGCCGCCGGCGTGTGGTCTGAAGACTTGGGCCAAGCACAGCGTTTGGCGCGCAATCTGCGCACAGGCACCGTGTGGATCAACGGTCATATGCGTCTGTTTGCCGAGATTGAAACGGGTGGCTACAAGGACAGCGGCATCGGCAGGCTTCACGGGGTTGAGGGGCTGGAGGCTTTCCTGCAGACGAAGCATGTTTCCTGGCAGTTGGCGGTGCCGTCTGAGACTTAGAGAGGCAGCTGCGCCCCGGTACATCGGTCCGCGCTTCGTGACAACGCAAAGATAGTTGAGCATGCTGGGGCACGGAGCTGTGCCCGCCCTCGCGCGCGGGCGCGCGCGCACGACCCGAAAAGGCGTGGCAGTCGTGGCACTCAGTCGGCCGATGGCCAGGCAGCGCACACAACATGCACAGAACCCAAACCCAACCAGCCTCCGCGATACCCGGGTCGGTTCAAAGCGCTGCCGACCACCCCACCTGCAAGGCTTACAGGGAAGCTCAAACGTTCACCCACAGCCCAAATCTCTGGCATCGCCACCGGCCAATTCGTGGGAGGAGGTCACCTTGGCCATAGGAGCGTAAGCCGTGAGATTCGGGCAATGAGGCTACCGTCCATTTCACCTGACAGCGCCCAGTCAGACCGGCTGACCGCCAACCTTTGAACGGGCCAAGACAGAGTCAAAGCCCGTGTCCGTTCAGGCAGTTTGTAGCTCCGGCACTCGATCTTTGCTCTGGCGCTTGGCCCGTGCAGCACCAGCCATTCCGCACAGGCCGGCGAGCATCAGCGCAAGGGAAGCCGGCTCGGGAATGGGCTGTGCGATCACATTGAGATCGTAGTGACCCTTAAGGCCTGGCTGGAACAAGGAGGCTCCATTGCCAACAGCCGCTCCCTTGAGCACCAGCGAGAAAAGATTGTTGCCAACAGGAAGATCTTCAACAAAGAACGAACCGGTGCTCACCCCTGGATTGCCGAACTGCGCCAAGATGCTGCCAGTTCCGCCAGGGCCGCTATAAACGGTGAAGGCATTGGTTGAATCCCAGGCAATGTCCACAAAGTTGCCCAGCTTCACCTCGATCGCAGAGGCGGAAATCACGCCCTTTGGAGGGGCACCGAACGTGAAATCGTAGATGTCGGTAAACGGGCTGTTGTTGAACTTGTTCACCGAGATTTCAAACGGCCCAGATGAGAGGTCAGCGGTGCCCGCATGCGCAGCCGACATCACCAGCAGCGTGGCCAGTGAGGCTAACGACGTTCGCAGGAATGATCTCGAGCAATTCTTCGAGGCCGATGTAGTGATGGTCATGGTTACTCCCTTTTTTGGTTCATGAAGCAAAACGCAGATTCAGAGACTCTGAGGCTGCTTCGACAGGATGCTGCGATGAACAGGGAGCGCCCTGACTCGGCTCAAAAGCAGGCCCCGTCAGCGCTTGCGGAATGCGACGCTGGTGTTCACGCGCGCCAACCACGTCCCACACCTGACGGTCAGACGGCTATCGACTCCAAGCCGTGCGCGACGGCCCAAGCACGGCGTCTCAGCAGATACCAAACGATTGAGCGACCGCACGACGCCTCTGGCCAGACTGAGCAACATCGGCAGATCATGAAACCCACACTCACCACAACCCGCGGGTACGAGCCGCTGCCAAGGCGAGCCAGCAAAGGTCAAGCCGGCATAGCGGCAGTGGAGTTCGCGCTTACCTTGCCCGTACTGCTGTTCGTGGTGTTCAGCATCATTGAGTTCAGTCTGATCTTCTACAACAAGGCTGTCATCACAAACGCGAGCCGAGAGGCTGCACGCGCGGCCATCGTGCTTCGATCGCCCAAACTCAGCGCAGCCGACATACGGCAAATCGCGCTCGACCGGTGCACCTCATCTCTGGTCTCGTTCGGCCCCTCATCGCCGACGGTAGATGTGACGCCTGCTACAGGTGGTGGGGCGTTTGGAACACCACTGACCGTGCGCATCCGCTACGTTTATCAGGGTCTGGCTTTGGGCCCGATGATCTCTGCCATCACTCAACCGATCGAGTTGGATGCCAGCACCACGATGAACAACGAGTAAGGCGTACGACAGGAGTTTCACATGGCTGTTCTGGTTGGACTGCTTCTTCCAATTCTCCTGGGGTTCGGTGCTCTGGCGGTAGACGTAGGCAACTTGATCGCTGCCAAGGCAGAACTGCAAGCAGCAGCCGATTCCACTGCGTTGGCAACCGCCGCATGTCTGCGAAATCGCTCGGAGTGCGGCAATCTCTCCCGACCGATGCCCGATTGGAATGGTGCAGAACGGCAGGCCTCAAGCTATGTTCAGCAAAACACCTCTCAGGGAAGTCAGCTGCAACATGTCGAAGTGAGCTCGGGGTATTGGAATCTGACGGGCACGCCGCCGGGGCTCCGATCTCGTTTTGTCATTCCCGGTAACTTTGACGTTCCGGCTGTCCAGATCACCTTGCGCAGGCAACCGGGTGAAAACGGTGTAACGGATGAAAACGGTGGGCCCGTCCGATCGATCCTGGCTGGTGTGTTCGGCGTCCAGGCCAGTCCACTGACGGCAACAGCCACGGCGGCGCTTTCATCGCCTGGCACAGCCGCAGCCGGTTCGCTGTTTCCATTGGC
>JBEAWD010000212.1:0-23971 GCA_041160585.1 Pseudomonadota bacterium
GTCTTCGCACCAGCCCTTTGCAGCGCTTGCTGCGCCAGATTGGCCACACGATCGGGCCGGCCGGAGGCCATGGACATCACGGCGAAAGACGATCCCGGCCCACCGGCCAACTCCACCAGCCGCTTCCACACCACCGGGTTGTCGAAGCGCACGCTGCCGCCCAATGGCACCACCGGGCCCAGTCGGGGTTCGAGACCGGCAGCTGCCCGTGCCATTGAAGGGGCCGCTGCCGGCGTGGTGCTGGACGCAGCCGAGGGCGATGAAGCCGTGGCCGCGGATTGGGCCTGGCTTGGCGTGGTGCTCATGGTGGTGGCGATGCCCATCAGGGCCGCCATCGACTGGCGACGGTTGAGTTCGCGCTTCATGGGTGGGCTGCATCCCAAGGCGCACGCAGTTGCGCGGCCTGCAGCCATTGCCGCAGGCTGGCCGCCAGGTCGTGGCGGCTGAAGGCGCAGCTTTCTTCGCTGAACAGCGCGCTGGATTCCAACGGTTGAAGCAGTTGCTCGAGAACCGGTGCAAAACGCGGGGGCAGGGCGGGCCACTGCTGCGCGGCCTCTCGGAAAGCCGCGCACAGCGCGCCGCCGCTCAGGCGGTCATGCTCATAGGCCTGCAGCGATGCCTCGAGTTTGGAAGGAAGCGCCATCAGATCGGTTGGGTACGTGCGTCCAGCCAGGCACGGGCATCGCCCTGCACCAACGGGTGAAGGCGCTCGCGCACCACCGCATGGTAGGCATTGAGCCACTGCACCTCATCCTCTCGCATCAGCGCACGGTCGATGCAGCGGGTGTCGATGGGGCAAAGTGTCAGTGTCTCGAACTCCAGGAATTCGGCGAAGGTGCTGCCCTCGGGCGTGTGGGCGGGTACGTTGAGCACCAGGTTCTCAATCCGGACACCCCACTGACCTGGCCGATACACGCCGGGCTCAATCGACGTGATCATGCCCGGCTCCATGGCCATGTGCGGCTCCGGGATGGCCTTGCTGATGCTCTGCGGACCTTCGTGCACGTTGAGGAAGTAACCCACCCCATGGCCCGTGCCGTGGCCGAACTCGATCCCCTGATCCCACAGCGGCGCGCGGGCCAGTGCATCCAGCATCGGGCTGAGGGTGCCGCGCGGAAACCTCGCGCGTGAAAGCGCCATCGTGCCCTTGAGCACCAGGGTGTAGTCGCGCTTCATGGCGTCACTCACCTGGCCCACGGGCCACACACGGGTGATGTCGGTGGTGCCGCCCAGGTACTGGCCGCCCGAATCGATCAGCAGGAGGCTGTTGCCCTCGATCACCGCATGCGATTCGGCCGTGGCGCGGTAGTGCGGCATGGCCCCATTCGCCGCGAAGCCGGCGATCACGGGGAATGACAGGCCGACGAAGCCCGGCTGTTTGGCGCGCTCGGCGCTGAGCTTCTCGTCGACCGTGACCTCGGTGATGCGCTCGCGCCCCAGCGCCTGCTCGAACCACGCGTAGAAGGCGCACATGGCCGCCCCATCGCGGGCCATGGCCTCTCGGATGAAGCCCGCTTCCTCGGGGGTCTTGCGGCTCTTGAGCAGCGTGCTGGGGTTGATGGCCTCAACCACCTTGACCCCCGGCGCCACGGCTTGGCGCAAGCCCAGCGTCACACGGCGCGGGTCGATCAGCAACACCGAGCTGGTGGGCAAGGCAGCCAGAGCAGCGGGCGCCTGGGCATAGGGCGCCAAGGCGAAGCCCTGAGCGCGCAGTTCGTCGCCCAAGGCCGAGGGCACCTTGCCCTCGCCCACAAACACCGTCACCCCGGCAGGTGCCACCAGCACATGCGCCAGGAACACGGGGTTGTAGCTCACGTCCGAGCCGCGCAGGTTGGTGATCCAGGCGATGTCGTCCACCGTGCTCACGAAATGGTGCGTCGCGCCGTGGCGCGACATGGCCTGGCGCACCTGCTCGAGCTTGGTGCTGCGCGCCAGCGGCGCATGGGGTGCGGTGTGCGCATACACCGGTGCGGTGGGCAGGGCCGGGCGCTCGGGCCAGGCCGCCTGCAGCAGGTCTGATTCGGTCTTGAGCCGGATGCCGGCGGCGTCCAGCGCCGTGCGCAGTTGCTGCGCTGCGGCCAGGCCCAAGACCTGCGCATCCACCGCGACGGTGCCGCCTGGTGGAACCTGCTCGGTCAGCCAGGTCACGTGGTGCGTGGCCGTTCCCGTGGGGATCTTCACCAGGTCCACGCCGGTGCCGGCCAACTCGGCCTCGGCCTGCACCCAATATCGGCTGTCGGCGAAGACGGCGGCTTGCTTGAGCATCACCACGAGCGTGCCCATGGAGCCTGTGAAGCCACTGAAGAACTGCCGCCCCTGCCAGCGCTCAGGCAGGTACTCGGAGAGGTGTGGATCCGCCGAGGGGACGAGCAGTGCGTCTACGCCCTCGAGGGTCATGACCTCGCGCAGGGCTTCCAGGCGGGTGCGGATGGGGTTGGTGCGTGTGTCCATGCCGCGATTTTGAGGCAGAAAACACGAGGCTGTGCTACGAAGGCGCAGCAGGCCCCGCATCGCGGGCAGGGGTTGTCGCTATCCGATGCGCCCAAGCAGCAGGTACTCCATCAGCGCCTTCTGCACGTGCATGCGGTTTTCCGCCTCATCCCAAACCACGCTTTGCGGACCGTCGATGACATCGGCAGCCACTTCCTCGCCGCGGTGTGCAGGCAGGCAGTGCATGAACAGGGCGTCGGGCTTGGCCGCGGCCATCATATCGGCGTCCACGCACCAGTCTGCAAAGGCGGTTCGGCGGGCGTCGTTTTCAGCCTCATAGCCCATGCTGGTCCACACGTCGGTGGTCACCAGATCGGCTCCTCGGCAGGCCTCCAAAGGGTCTTTGAACACCTTGAAGCAGGAGGCGTTGCGCAGACCGGCCACCTCCAGGTTTACCTCGTAGCCGCTGGGCGTGCTGATGTGCACGGTGAAGCCCAGGATTTCGGCGGCCTGCAGCCAGGTGTGGGCCATGTTGTTGCCGTCCCCCACCCAGGCCACCACCTTGCCGCGGATGGAACCGCGCTGTTCGATGTAGGTGTAGACGTCGGCCAGGATCTGGCAGGGGTGGTACTCGTTGGTCAGGCCATTGATGACCGGCACGCGAGAGTGGGCGGCAAAGCGCTCGATCTTGCTCTGCTCGTAGGTTCGGATCATCACGATGTCGACCATTCGGCTGATGACGCGCGCGCTGTCCTCCACCGGTTCGGCACGGCCGAGCTGGCTGTCGCCGGTGGTCAGGTGCACCACCGAGCCGCCCATCTGGTACATCCCAGCTTCGAAGCTCACCCGCGTGCGTGTGCTGGCCTTCTCGAAGATCATGGCCAGGGTGCGGTCCACCAAGGGCGTGTACTTCTCGTAGTTCTTGAATCGCGTCTTGATGACCGCCGTGCGCTCGAACAGGTAGGCGTACTCTTCTTCCCGCAGATCCTTGAACTGAAGGTAGTGGCGAATCAGGGGCAGGCCGGGCTTCATGCGGCGGCCTTTGTGGCTTCCGGCTGGGTGGGTGCGGCCACCGTGCTGGCCTGCGGAGCTTGCGTGTCTTCAGCCAGGAATCGCCGCACCAGCGGGGCCAAGCGACGCACCACCTCAAGGGCCTCATCGTGCGTCATCACCAAGGGCGGCACCAGGCGAATCACGCTGTCGGCCGTGACGCTGATCAACAGGCCTGCCTCGCAGGCCTGAGCCAACAGGGCGCCACAAGGACGGTTCAGTTCAATGCCCAACATCAGGCCCTGGCCACGGATTTCCTTGACGCCCGGGAGTGATCCCAATTCGCGCTGCAGTTCGGCCTTCATCTGCTCGCCCACCGATTCGGCGTGCGCCAGCAGGCCTTCATCGGTCATGATGCGCAGCGTTTCCACGCCTGCTCGCATGGCCAGCGGGTTGCCGCCAAAGGTGGTGCCGTGGTTGCCCGGCTGCAGCACGTTGGCCGCGCGCGGGCCGCACACCACAGCCCCGATGGGCACCCCAGAGCCCAGGCCCTTGGCCAGGGGCATCACATCGGGCACGATGCCTGCCCACTGGTGCGCAAACCACTTGCCGGTCCGGCCGATGCCGCACTGCACCTCGTCCAGCATCAGCAACTTGTCATGCCGGTCGCACAGCTGGCGCAGGCCCTGCAGAAATTCGATGCGCGCCGGGTTCACGCCGCCTTCGCCTTGTATGGTTTCCAGGAAGATGGCGGTGATGCGTGGATGGTCGATGAGGGCTTTCTCGACCGCCGCGAGGTCGTTCAAGGGCACGCGCACAAAACCACCCACCAGCGGCCCGAAACCCGCATGGATCTTCGGGTTGGCCGTGGCCGACAGCGTGGCCAGCGAGCGGCCATGGAAGGCGCGCTCGAACACCATGATCTCGGGCTCGGTGTTGCCGCGGTCGTGTCCGAACTTGCGCGCGATCTTGATGGCCGCCTCGTTGGCCTCAAGGCCCGAGTTGCAGAAGAAGGCATTGCTCATGCCCGAGAGTTCGCACAGGCGCGCGGCCAGTTCTTCCTGCAAGGGGATGTGCACGTAGTTGGAGGTGTGGATCAGCTTGGCCACCTGGTCTTGCAAGGCCGCCACCAGGCGCGGGTGCGCGTGGCCCAGGGTGTTCACGGCGATTCCGCCCAGCGCATCGAGGTATTCGCGCCCCTCGGTGTCCCAGGCGCGGCAGCCGCGGCCGTGCGTGAGCGCGACGGGCAGGCGGCCATAGGTCGACATCACGTGGGGCTGTGTGGTGGGGGCGTTGGTCGTCATGAAAACTCCCGAAAAATTCAACATTGATTCTAGTGTTCGAGCCCGTTTGGGCCCTTGAGCGCAGTCGCTGGCTGCTGCGCTGCAACACGCCAGGGCACAATGCCGTCATGGCACGCCAGTACTACATCATCGGAATCACCGCTGAAGGCCGACCGTTTCGGCCCAGCGACTGGTCCGAGCGCTTGGCAGGCGCCATGTCGTCGTTTCGTCCGGGCGGGTCGTTCGGCGGTGCGGCGGCGCACATCGGTTACTCGCCCTATTGCCAGCCCCGCACGGTGGACGGTGCCAAAGCCGTGTTGGTGGACGAAGCCCTGCGCGACCTCGAGCCCATGGCCTGGGATTTCGTGATGAACTTTGCCCGCGACAACGGGCTGCAGGTTCGAGAGGTCTGACCCCCCGGCGGCGCCTGTGCAGGCCAAAGGAGCCCACGAGGCCGCACACGCATCCTGCAACACAGGTGTGGTGGCTGGGGTCAGGCGTTGCGGCGATGGCAGCGGGTGGGGTCTCATGAACAGCTCGACAGAAACGAAAAAGGCCCGCTGAGCGGGCCTTCTGGTGCAAGCCGGAGTCGGCTTGGATCAGGCAGCGGCCATCGCCTTGACCTTGGCGGACAGTCGGCTCTTGTGGCGTGCAGCCTTGTTCTTGTGGAACATGCCCTTGTCGGCCACCGAATCGATCACGCTCTGGGCGAGCTTGAACAGGTCGGCTGCCTTGGACTTGTCACCGGCCACCACGGCCTTCTGCACGTTCTTGATCACGGTGCGGAACTTCGAGCGAAGCGCGGAGTTCGCCGCGTTGAGCTTGACGTCCTGGCGGGCGCGCTTGCGGCCCGAGGCGATGCGAACGGTCTTCTTGGCTTTGGAGGAGGTGGCCATGTTTGGTGGTGAGTGGAATTCGTAAAAACCTTGGAGTATAGCAAAAACCCGGCGCGTGGCCACGGTTCCTATAATCCAGCGCGCTGATGAACCTGCTCAAGGCCGCCTCCACCGTCTCGCTGTTGACCCTGGCGTCACGCGTGACCGGTCTGGCCCGTGAATGGATCGTGGCCACGCAGTTCGGCGCCAGCGCCTGGACCGACGCGTTCAACGTGGCGTTCCGCATCCCGAATCTCTTGCGGCGCCTGTTCGCCGAAGGCGCGTTTTCCCAGGCCTTCGTGCCCATCCTGGGTGACGTCAAGGAGCGCGAGGGCGATGAGGCCACGCGCAGCTTGGTGAACGCCGTGGCCACGGTGCTGCTGTCTGCGTTGGTGCTGACCTGCATTCTGGGCGTGGCCGGTGCCCCGCTCATCGTGTGGCTGATGGCCTCGGGGCTGGCTGAGTTGGACGAGGCCGTGCTGATGACGCGGCTGATGTTTCCCTACATCGGCTTCATGGCCTTGGTGGCCCTGGCCGCTGGTGTGCTCAACACCTATCGCCACTTCGTAGTGCCGGCGGCCACGCCCGTTTTGCTGAACCTGTGCGTGATCGGTGCCGCCCTGGGCGCAAGCCCCCAAATGGAGCGCGTCGGGCTGCACCCTATCTATGCCTTGTGTCTGGGCGTGATGGTCGGCGGGGTGCTGCAGTTGGGCCTGCAGTGGCCGGCACTGCGCAGTGTGGGCATGTTGCCGCGTGTGGCCCTGGGCATTCAGGGATTGAAGTCGGCCTGGCGTCACCCTGGCGTGACGCGGGTGCTGCGCCAGATGGGGCCCGCCGTACTGGGGGTGTCGGTCGCTCAGGTGTCGCTGCTGATCAATACCCTGATCGCCTCCTACCAGGGGCCTGGCGCCATCAGCTGGCTCACCTATGCAGACCGGCTCATGGAGTTTCCGACGGCCATGCTGGGTGTGGCGCTGGGCGTGGTGCTCTTGCCCCAGCTGTCGGCCGCGCAGGCCAAGGGGGAGCCGCAGCGTTACGCCGAGCTGCTGGACTGGGGCTTGCGCCTGGTGGTGCTGTTGGCCTTGCCATGCGCGTTGGCGCTGGTGCTGTTCGCGCAGCCGCTGGTGGCCGTGCTGTTTCACTACGGCGCCTTCACCGCTCACGATGTGTTGCGAACCCAAGGCGCCCTGATGGGCTATGGCGTGGGATTGCTGGGCTTGGTGGCCATCAAGATTCTGGCCCCCGGCTTTTATGCCCGGCAGGACATCCGAACCCCGGTGCGCATCGCGGTGGTGGTGCTGGTGCTGACGCAGGTGCTGAACGCGGCCCTGGTCCCCCAGTTGGGCGTGGCCGGGCTGTCGCTGTCGATCGGCTTGGCTGCGCTCGTGAATGCGGCGTGGCTCTTGTGGGGCCTGCATCGCTGCCGCGCCTGGGTGCCCGCACCGGCTTGGGGGACTTTCCTGCTCAAGGTGCTGGCGGCTTGTGCTGTGCTGGGGCTGTGTCTGTTGATGGCCGCTCGGCAACTCGATTGGTTGGGCCTACAGGCGCAACCGGCACAACGCATCGGCTGGTTGGTGCTGGTGGTGGGCGGTGCCGGTGTCCTGTACCTGGGCATGTTGGCCGGATTGGGCATTCGCCTGTCGGCTTTCCGGCGCAGCGGGTGAGTGGGGCGGGGTGGTCGCCTTACACTTGAACCACATGCCCTTGCCACCCTTATCCGCCACTGCTGCCGGTCTCGAGTACTTCCGCACCCTCGTGGCCGAGGATGGGCATTTCATGCTGCTGGAAGCTGCGGCGGCCGTGGCCCAAGATGACGACCCGTCCGTGGATGCCATGAGCGTGGTGGCCCGTGTGGATGAACTCGGTGTGCGCTTGTCCCGACGTCTGGCCAGCGACGCGGCGGCGCAACAGCGCCTGCGCCTGCTCAACCACTACTTTTTCAAGGAACTGGGCTTCGGCGGGAACCTCAACGATTACTACGCGGCCGCCAACAGCCACCTGCACCGGGTGCTTGAATCCCGCCGGGGCATACCGATCACCCTGGCCTTGATCTACATCGAACTGGCCCGAGGGGTCGGCCTGAAGGTTCAGGGGGTCTCCTTCCCTGGGCACTTTCTGGTCAAGTGCAGCCTGCCGCAGGGCGAGGTGATCATCGACCCCATGACCGGCCGCTCGCTGTCGCGCGAAGAGCTTGACGAGCGCCTCTTGCCCTATCGCCAACAACGCGGCCTGGTGGGTGACTTCGAGGTGCCTCTGGGGCTGTTCCTGCAGGCTGCCTCGCCCCGCGAGACCCTGGCCCGACTGCTGCGCAACCTCAAGGAAATCCATCGTGCCGCCGAGGATTGGCCACGGATGAAGCAGGTGATGGAGCGTTTGGTGCTCGTGTTGCCGCAGGATTGGTCGGAAAGACGAGACCTGGCCCTTGTCCAGGCCGAGATGGAGCTGTGGGTGGAGGCTGCCGAGGGGCTGCAGGCCTATCTGCGGGAGTGCCCGCAAGCCGATGACGCGCCGGCCCTGCAGGAGCGCCTGCAAGAGCTTCGGCGCATGGCGCGCCTGCACTGAATGGGTTCACCGATGAACACCGAACTGTATTCACGAGTCGGCCGGTGGGCCCTGTTGGTCTTGGCCCTGTGGGCCGCGCTGTGGCTGCTGGCGCCGGTGCTGGCCCCCTTCGTGGTGGCTGCGGTGCTGGCCTACATCCTTCACGCGCCGGTCAGTGCGCTGCACGCGCGCGGCATGCCGCGCCTGTTGGCGGTGGTGTTGGTCGAAGCGGTGGCCTTGCTGGCCGTCCTCGGGCTGCTGATGCTCTTGGTGCCGGTGCTGCTGCACGAGTTGCCGCTGCTTCGGGAACAGGTGCCGCGGCTGGCCCTGCGGTTCAACGAAAGCCTGGTGCCGCTGCTGGCAAGGCTGGGGATTGAATTCAGCCTGGACGTGGCGGCGATCAAGGCCCTGATGCTCAAGGTCTTTGGGGGCAACGCCGACGAGTTGGTCACGGCCGCTTTGAGCTCACTTCGCATCGGCGGCAGCGTGGCGCTGGCCGTGGTGGGCTATCTGGTGCTGGTGCCCGTGGCGCTGTACTACCTGCTGGTGGATGCGCGGCGATTGAGCCTGTGGGCGGCCTCACTCGTGCCGCCGCGCCTGCGGCCCTCGGTGTTCGGTTTTGCGCGAGAGTGCGACGACCTCTTGAGCCACTACCTGCGTGGGCAGGTGATGGTGATGTTGGCACTGGCGGCCTACTACACCCTGGCCCTGCTGCTCCTGGGTTTTGACCTGGCGGTACCGGTGGGGCTGTTCACGGGACTGGCCATCTTCGTGCCCTACCTGGGCTACGGTGTGGGGCTGGTGCTGGCCTTGCTGGCCGGTGTCCTGCAGTTCGGCCCAGCCACTGGGGTGCTGATGGTGGCGGTCGTCTATGGCCTGGGGCAAGTGCTGGAAAGCTTCGTGCTGACGCCGCGCTGGGTGGGCGAGCGCATCGGCTTGAGTCCCTTGGCCGTCATCTTCGCCTTGCTGGCCTTCGGGCAACTGTTGGGATTCGTCGGGGTGCTGATTGCACTGCCGGCCAGTGCGGTTCTGCTGGTCTTGCTGCGGCGCGCCCAGGCGCTGTACTTCGACAGCAAGCTCTACCGAGGCTGATCCTTGCGGCAATTGGCGCTGGACATCGGGCTGGCCGCAGCCCCGGATTTCGATACCTTCATCGCCCTGGGCAACGAGCGGGCGGTGCAGGTGCTGCGGGATCTTCAACCCGGCCATGCGCCGGTGTACCTGTGGGGCCCCAGCGGCAGCGGCAAATCCCATTTGCTGCGGGCTTTGCAGGCGCGCCTGCAGCGCGATGGCCAACGTGTGGCCTGGATGGACGCGTCAACCGACACGGCCTTTGCCATGCCCGAAGACGCCCTATGGCTGCTGATGGACCAGGCCGAAGGCTGGACGCCTGCGCAGCAACAGGCCGCTTTCAGTGCCTTCGTGCAAATCACCTCACGGGGGGGCGTGGTGGCCGCTGCCGGGCGCCTGCCACCCGTGGACCTGCCCATCCGCGATGACATCCGAACCCGATTGGGATGGGGTTTGGTGCTGTCTCTGTGGCCTCTGGGAGAATCCACCCTGCGCCAGGCGCTACAGGACGAAGCCCAGCGGCGTGGACTGCGATTGGGTGATGAGGTGCTCGATTACGTGCTCAGGCGCCTGGCCCGGGACCTCAAGAGCCTCACGGGCCTGCTGGACCGTCTGGACCGCTATGCCCTGCAAGTGCAGCGGCCGATCACCGTGCCCCTGCTGCGCCGGATGCTGGATGAAGAGCAGAACCCGACACCATGAACCTCACCCTCTTCGATCTCGACGGAACCCTGATCGAGACCGACAGCGATCATGCCTTCGGCGACTTCCTCGTGCAAAACGGCTGGGTTGATGCCATTGAATTCAAGCGCCGGAACGATGCCTTTTACGCCGATTACCAGGCCGGCAGCCTGGACCTGCCGGCCTATGTTGCCTTTGCCACCTCAGGCTGGCGCCACCGGCCGGTGGCCGAGAGCGCTGCGCTGCGCGAGCGCTTCATGGGCGAGGTGATGGGGGCGGCCCTGCGCGACGAGGCACGCGCCCTGGTGCAGCGTCATCTCCGAGCCGGTGACCTGGTGGCCATCGTCACCGCGACCAATGAGTTCGTCACCGCACCGATCGCACAGGCCTTCGGCGTGTCGCACCTGATCGCCCTGCAGTTGGAGCGCGACGACCAAGGGCGCGCTACCGGAGCCATCCTGGGCACGCCCACCTTCCGAGAGGGCAAGATCCGGCGCGTGAACGATTGGCTGGCCGCCCTGGGGCATGCGGGCGGGCGAGAGGACTTCGAGCGCGTCACCGTCTACAGCGACTCCATCAACGATCTGCCCCTGCTGGAGTGGGCCACCCACCCCGTGGCCACCAACCCTGCACCGTCCCTGGCCGACGTGGCCCAACAACGAGGATGGCCGATACTGCGGCTCTTCCCATGATCAAACGATTCATCAACAAGCTGCTGGGCAAGTCCGATGCGGTAACGGCCTCGGGCGTTCCCCTGGGCCGGCGCATGGAGGTGTCCGCGCAGGAACACGGCATCGATCCCAGCCTGGTCGACGAACGTGCGGTCAATGTCGTGACCACACTGCAGAACGCCGGCTTCGAGGCCTATGTGGTGGGCGGTGCGGTGCGCGATCTCCTGGTGGGCAGGCGGCCCAAGGACTTCGACGTGGCCACCAACGCCACGCCCGAGCAGGTGAAGTCGCTGTTTCGGCGGGCCTTCATCATCGGACGGCGCTTTCGCATCGTGCACGTCATCTACGGGCGCGGCCGGGATCATGAGGTGATTGAGGTATCCACCTTCCGGGCCTTCTTGGATGCCGCAGCGGCCGAGCAGGTGGACGGCAACGAGCGCACCGCCAAGAGCGAACTCGCGGGCAAGAGCCATGCGGTGGACGCCAGCGGACGCGTGCTGCGCGACAACGTCTGGGGGCCCCAGATCGAAGACGCGGCCCGCCGCGACTTCACGATCAACGCCATGTACTACGACCCCGTCTCGCGCGTGGTGGTGGACTACCACGGCGGCCTGGGGGATGTGCGCAAGCGGGTGCTGCGCATGATCGGCGACCCCGCCACGCGCTACCGCGAAGATCCGGTGCGCCTGCTGCGCGTGGTGCGTTTCACCGCCAAGCTGGGCTTTGAAATCGAAAAGGCCACCGCCAAGCCCATGAAGGCTGCGGCGTCGCTGCTGGCCAATGTGCCGGCCTCACGCCTGTTCGACGAGATGATCAAGCTGCTGCAGACCGGGCATGCCCTGGCCAGCATCGAGGCGGTGCGCCGCTTCGACTTGCGCGGCGTGTTTCCCATCCTGGATGTGGCCCTGAGTCATCCGAGCGGCTCGCCCGCAGCGCAGTTTGTGAAGCTGGCCCTGGCCGATACCGACCGCCGTGTGGGCGAGGACAAGCCAGTGGCCCCCAGTTTCTTGCTGGCCTGTCTGCTGTGGGATGAGGCACGGCAGCGCTGGCAGGCCTTGCGCGAAGACGGCACACCCACCGTGCCGGCCCTGCAGTCGGCCATCGACGCGGTGTTCGATGAGCGGATCGGCGACATCTCTGGGCGGGGAAAGCTGGCGGCGGACATGCGCGAGATCTGGCTGATGCAGCCCCGATTCGACCGCCGCAGCGGCAGTGGGCCGGCTTCCTTGGTAGACCAACCTCGCTTCCGAGCCGCCTTCGATTTCCTGCGGCTCAGGGCCGACGTCGGCGAGGTGCCGATGGAGCTGGCCGAGTGGTGGGAAGACTACTCCTTGGGCACCGACGACGAGCGTGAGGCCCTGATGGCCGCGGTCAGGCCGCAGCCCGGCGCCCGCCGGGTGAAGACACCCCGCGCGCCGTTGCCGGATGGCGCGCCGCCCGCGCCGCCGGATGCGCAGGGCGCCGACGACGCGCCACGAAAGCGACGCCGGCGCCGACGCCGCACGGGGCCGGGCGCGGGTGGTGATGGCGACGGGGGCACGGGCGGCACTGCGGCGCCTTGATGGGGGTCCGTATGGCCCCTGCGGCTGATGCGGCCATATTGACCCAGGGGGCTCTCATGGTTGACGTAAACGGGGCGAACAGAGTCAGCGGCATGAGTGGGGTGAGCGGCACGAGCGCCGCAGGCGCAGAACCTGAGCAGGTCGTTGTGGCGCTGGGCTCCAACCTGGGCTCAGACCTCGGGGATGCACGGTCCCACCTGGCGTGGGCGATACAGTCCCTGCGCGGGCTCCAGCCGACCCTGGGGCTGCAGCTGGTGGCCGTCTCGCCGCTGTACCGAAGCGCTCCCTGGCAAACCGAAGGCCCCGATTTCCTCAACGCCGTGGTGGCACTTGAGGGCCCTTCGGATGCGCTTTCACCCCTTGAACTGCTCAATGCGCTGCAGGCCCTGGAGCTCTCGCGTGGGCGCCAGCGGCCCTATCGGTACGCGCCGCGTACGCTGGACCTGGACATCATCCTTTTTGGCCACCGCGTGATCGACCACGCCCGCTTGCAGGTCCCCCATCCGCGCGCCTTGGAGCGCGCCTTCGTGCTGCAGCCGCTGTTGGACATCCTGCCCGATCTGCACTGGCCGGGATTGGGAGGGGCCTGGCAGCAGTGTCTTCGGCGGGTGCAGAGCCCGCTGCCGGTTCGGGTTGAAGGCGCTGACTGGCCGAGCCGTCAACCCGATCGCTACACACCCAAGATCGCTTCAAAGAACTTCTGACCCACATAGGCCACGGTGGCCACCAGGGCTGTAGCGCCCAAGGTCAGCGCCAGGATCACGCCCAGCACCGGTCCCCAAGCCGTGGGCACCACGCCGATGGCCTTGTGGTGACGCTCGGCCCAGCGCTCGTCGGAGGTCAAGCCATACACGATGGCCGCCAGCATCGCGGCGCTGATGCTCAGGCCCAACAAAGGAAGCAGGAAGGGGGCAGCAGGGTCGTCCACACCCAGGCTGCGTACACGCTGTACGCCCATGAGGCCCAAGAACGCTGCAGCGGCATGCAGCCAACCCCAGGGGTCGGTCAGGCCGCGCAGGTAGAACCGGTGCAAGCCGAAGAAGCCGCCCAGCACCGCCACCCAGGTGGCCAGCGTCTTGGAGCGCATGGTGGCGGGGGCTGCATCCGCATGTGCTGCATCCGCGTGCGCCGTCAACGCGGATGGCGTACCCGTGGCCGATGCCACTGGCGGATCGGTGTCCGTGGGGTGTGGCGCCCCGGGCGAACTCACCTGACACCCCCTGGGCCCGCCGGTTCGGTGGCGCCGGGCCCCAGACTACGCTGCATCAGCACGACGTCCAGCCACCGCCCGAATTTCCACCCCGAATGCTTGAGGACACCGGTGTGCTGGAAACCGCAGGCGCGGTGCACGCCGATCGAAGCCTCATTGCCCGAATCCCCGATCACCGCCAGCATCTGCCGGGCCCCCAGGGCGGTGCAGCGTGCCACCAGTTCAGCCAACAGCAGACGACCCATGCCCGTGCCCCGTGCTTCAGGGGCCAGGTAGATCGAGTCTTCCAAGAAGAAACGGTAGGCCGGGCGAGGCCTGAAGGCATTGGCATAGGCATAGCCCAGCACGAGGCCATCCCGCTCGGCCACCAGCCAAGGCAGGCCCTTGGCCTGCACCTCAGCATGGCGGCGCTGCATTTCCTGCAGACTCGGTGCTTCCAGCTCGAAAGTACCGGTGCCGTGCTCCACCGCGTGGCCATAGATGCGGGTCACGGTGGGGAGGTCTTCGGCCCGGCATGGACGGATGAGTGGGGTGGCCCCGGGGGCGCAGTCGGTCATGGCTATCGTTCAATCGGTTTGAGGGCATATAATAGGAGGCTTTGGTGAACGGCCATGGGGCTGGCCCGCCATTTCGATGGCAGGCGTGAGTTCCAGGGCGTATCTACGGTCACCGCCGCGGTTCCGGCTTGCCGGGGCCTTCCCGCCAGGGTTCGATGCGTGTCTCCCTCGAATCCTTGCACCGCATCAGTGCTCAAGGAATTCTCATGGTCGTCATTCGACTGGCTCGTGGCGGCGCGAAAAAGCGCCCCTTCTACAACATCGTCGTGGCCGATTCGCGCAACCGTCGCGATGGCCGCTTCATCGAGCGTGTGGGTTTCTACAACCCCGTGGCCAGCGGCGCAGCCGAAGGCCTGCGCGTCTCGATGGACCGCATCACCTACTGGGCCGGCGTGGGTGCTCAGTTGTCGCCCGCCGTGGCCCGTCTGGTTGACGTGGCCCGCAAGTCGACGACAGCCTGATCGCCTGCCAGCGTTTCGGCTGACACGCCCCGTACACCCCAGGTGTCCGGGGCTTGTTTTTTTCACCTACGCCGCCCATCGCCCGCGCCATGACCGACGACGCTGCTGCAGCCCAAGCTTGGCCCGATGACGCCATCGAAGTGGCCGTGGTGACCGGGGCATGGGGCATCAAGGGTGGTATTCGGCTGAAGGCCTTTTCGGCCGATCCACAGGCGCTTTTCTCCACCAAGCGTTGGTACTGGCAGTTGCCAGTGGGCGCAATGGCGGACCAACGGGATCGCCTGCGGGCCCTTGAGCAGCCGCTTCGTGTGGCTTCGGTGCGCGAGCACGGCGATGGGCTGGTCGCCCTGATCCATGAACTGGCCGATCGCGATCTGGCGCAGCTGTGCAAGGGCCTGCGCCTGTTCGTGAAGCGCAGCAGTTTTCCCAGCGCGGCAGAGGGCGAGTACTACTGGGTCGACCTCATCGGCCTGGAGGTCTACAACCGACAGGGCGAACGATTGGGCGCTGTGGCCGGGCTGATGCAGACGGGGCCGCATTCCGTCCTGCGCATCGACTCAACGGACGGCGCCGGTAAGTCCATGGAGCGGTTGGTGCCCTTTGTGGACGCCTACGTCGATTCGGTGGACCTATCGGCCCGGCGCATTCAGGTGGATTGGGGCCTGGACGACTGAACCGACCATGCCGCGCTTTGATGTCATCACCCTGATGCCCGAGCTGTTTGAGCCGCACCTCAACCTGGGCGTGACGCGTCGCGCATTCGAGTCGGGTGCGGTCAAGGTTCGCTTGTGGCCCCTGCGCGATCACGCGCAGGGCCCCTATCGGCGTGTGGATGACCGGCCCTTCGGAGGTGGCCCCGGCATGGTGATGCTGGCCGAGCCGCTGCACCGGTGCATCGAGGCCATTCGGGCTGACCGGCCGGTCGGTGACCCGGCTCGGCTGATTCACTTCACGCCCACGGGTCAACCGCTGACGCAGGCGCTGGTGCGGGAGCTTGCGGCAGGCCCGGGAGCCCTGCTGCTGTGCGGCCGCTATGAGGGTGTGGACCAGCGGGTGCTGGACAAACACCAGGCGCTGGACATCAGCATTGGCGACTTCGTGCTGTCGGGCGGCGACCTGCCGGCACTTTTGCTCATCGACGCGGTGGCGCGGCTGCAGCCGGGCGTCTTGCATGATCCCGCCTCTCACGAACAGGACAGCTTCGAGGGTGACGGTCTGCTTGAGGGCCCGCACTACAGCCGACCCGAGGTTTGGCCCGAAGCCGCGCCGTCTGACGGTGCGCCTGGGCACGACGGCGAGCCGGTCCCGTCGGTGCTGCTGTCGGGGCACCACGCCGATATCCAGCGCTGGCGCCGTGCACGCTCGCTTGAGATCACCGCCCGGCGGCGGCCTGACCTGATTGAAGCCGCCCGTGCGGCTGGCCGGCTGAGCCGGGAGGACGAACAGGTTCTGGCGGCGCTGTATAATGGCGGGTTTTGATCCTCTGGCCGGGACACACATCCCTCAATCACCCGAGCGCACGATCAATGGAGCTCCACATGGATCTGATCCAAACCCTTGAGCGGGAAGAAATGGCCCGCCTGAACAAGACCATCCCAGCATTCGCCCCCGGCGACACGGTGGTCGTGAACGTGAACGTGGTGGAAGGCACCCGCAAGCGCGTGCAGGCCTACGAAGGCGTTGTGATCGCCAAACGCAACCGCGGCCTCAACAGCAGCTTCATCGTGCGCAAGATCTCCTCGGGTGAGGGCGTCGAGCGTACCTTCCAGCTGTACAGCCCGCTGATCGCCGGCATCGAAGTCAAGCGCCGCGGCGACGTGCGCCGTGCCAAGCTGTACTACCTGCGCCAGCGCAGCGGCAAGTCAGCCCGTATTAAGGAGAAGCTGGCCTGAGCGAAGCGAACGTGCTGCGTCAGCAGCACGGCGAATCAGGGCTGCTTCGGCAGCCCTTTTTCTTGTTCCCTGCAAGGCTGGGCGGGGTCTGCGACGTGGAAAATATCACCATGCGAGCGCCGCTGATCACCGACCCCCGTGCCGTGCCCGTCATTGGGACCGATTCGCACCTGCTGGCGCTGGGCGAAGGGCACTGGGCGCCCGCGACGCTGGCCGCACAGTTGGCCTCGGCCCGCGATTGGCAACCCCCCCTGGGTGGCGACGGCGGCACGATGCTTCATGATCAAGCCCTCAAGCGTGCGGCGGTGTTGATGCCGCTGGTCAGAAGGCCGCTGGGCCCCACCGTGCTGCTGACCCAGCGCACTGCGCATCTGCGCGCCCACGCTGGACAGGTCAGCTTTCCCGGCGGCCGCATGGAAGCGGGGGATGCCAACCCCGCAGCGGCCGCACTGCGGGAGGCGCAGGAGGAGGTGGGCCTGAGGCCACAGGCGGTGGAGATCGTGGGTGAGTTGCCGGCATATCGCACGGTCACGGCCTTCGAGGTCACGCCCATCGTCGCGTGGGTGAACCCTCCCTTCGATCTCCAACCGGACCCGCATGAGGTGCAGGACATCTTTGAGGTGCCCTTGGCCTTTCTGATGAATCCCGCCCACCACCGGCGACACCGGGTGGTCGTACAGGAGCGCACCCGTCAGTTTCTGTCGATGCCTTGGCACGGCACAGGGCTGTCAGGGCAGGAGCGGGAGTTCTTCATCTGGGGCGCCACGGCCGCCATGCTCCGCAACTTCTATCACCTTCTGGCGCGGCCGCTATCATCCCCCGCATGAGCTTCTTTGCGGTTCTCTTTGCACTCCTGTTGGAGCAATTGAAGTCGCTGCCGCGCGACACGCGGGTGCACGATGCCGCCGTCACCTGGTGCCGATGGACGGCACGCAACTTCGACGCGGGCAAGCCTCAGCACGCCCGCGTGGTGTGGTGGCTTTCGGTGGCAGCACCCACGGTATTGGTGTGGCTGGTGCACCTGCTGGTGGCGCACTTCAGCCTGCTCCTGGCCTTGGTGCTGAATGTGGGCGTGCTCTACCTCACCTTGGGCTTTCGCAGCTTCAGTCACTACATCACCGACATTCGCCAATGCCTGGAGCGCAACGACGAGGCCATGGCGCGGCAACTGCTGTCGGATTGGCTGCACTTGGATGCCAGCGAACTGCCTCAGACGGAGGTGCTGCGCCATGTGATTGAACACGGGCTGCTGGCCGCCCATCGTCATGTCTTCGGCGTGTTCTTCTTCTTTGTGCTGATGGCCGCCATCGGCTTCGGTGCAGCCGGCGCGGTGTTCTACCGGATGTCCGAGTTCATGAGCCGCTACTGGGCCTACCAGAGCAACAGCCTGCAAGCCCCCACCAACGAGGAACTGCGTCGGGTGTCCACCGAGTACTTCGGCGCAGTCGATTTTGTGCCGGCTCGGCTGACGGCATTTGGCTTTGCCGTCGTGGGCAACTTCGAGGAGGCCATCAACGGTTGGCGGCGTGACGCCACGCTGTGGCACCACGTGAACGAAGGCGTCATCCTGGCGTCCGCCGCCGGTGCGGTGGGGGTTCAGCTGGGCGGGCACGCGGCACCAGGCATCACCCCCGATCGTTCCAAGACCTTCTCCACTGGGGTGGCGGCCGATGCCATGGACTCCACAGGTTCCACGCTGGGTGTACCGGTGCAACTGGCGCATCTGCGCAATGTGGTGGCGCTGGTGTGGCGCTCGGTGGTGCTGTGGATGCTGCTGCTGGCGCTGATGACGCTGGCCAACCTGGTGGGCTGATCGGCCCAGGCGCTACCAGCGCCGGGTCTGCAGCTCGTCCAGGATTTCCAGGTAGATCCGGTATCGCGTCGCGCTGATGTCTCCCCGTGCCACCGCCGTGGTGATCGCGCAGTCAGGTTCCTGACGGTGCTGGCAGTTGCTGAATCGGCACTGTCCCAACAGCGGTCGGAAGTCGGCCATGCGGTGCGCCAGCTCGGCCGCCCCAATCTGTTGCAGCCCAAACTCCTGGAAGCCCGGTGAATCGATGAGGGCGCCACGGCGCGCCTCGTCCAGCCAATGCCACAGGGTGTGGGTGGTGGTATGGCGCCCGGCCTGCAAGGCCTGCGACAACTCACCCACCCGTGACTGCGCCTGCGGCACCAACAGGTTCACCATGGAGCTCTTGCCGGTGCCGCTGGCCCCCAAGAGCAAGGTGGTGCGCCCGGCCAGCAGGGCAGCCAGCCGTTCTCGGCTTTCCTCGGGGCGATGCTTGACGGATGTCTCCAGTACCTCTGTTCCCATGGCGACATAGGGTTGCAGCCGCTCGCGCGCCATCGCGGCGTCGGGCAAGTCCGTCTTGTTCAGCACGATGCGAAGGGGAATGTCGGCGGCATCGGCGGCCACCAAGGCGCGGGTGAGTTGCGACTCGCTGAACAGCGGCTGGCTTGACACCAGCATCAGCACCTGGTCCAAGTTGGCGGCAAAGGACTTGGTGCGCATCAGATCCTGACGGTGCATCAGGTTGCGTCGCGCCTCAACGGCCTCGATCACGGCCTGTGTCTCTCCACCGGCCTGGGTGGTGTTCCACCGCACGCGGTCACCCACCACAGCATCGCTGCGCTTGCCGCGCGCATGCGCCTGCAAGCGTTGTCCGGTGTCGGTTTCGAGGGTGAAGTGACGACCGAAGGCCGCCACGATCAGGCCGGTGGGCACTGCAGCGCCTCGACCTGTGCCGCGCAGATCAGGTCTTTGAGGGTAATGCCGCCGGCCGAGTGAGTGCTCCAACGCACCGTGCAGCGGTTGTAGCCCACCTGCAGATCCGGGTGATGGTCGCCCCTGTGTGCGAGCCAGGCCACCGCGTTCACGAAGGCCATGGTGCCGTGGTAGTCATCGAAAGAAAAGCTGCGCTGTATGCCGGCATCGGCTGTGGTCCATTGCGGCAACAGCGTCATCAGGGCAGCCAGCCGCTCCTCGTGCAGTCGATGATCGGGCGTATGCCGAACGCTCATGGCCCCCAGTTCATGCAGTGAGCGGGGCTGCGGCCCGGCAGAGGCCTGTCCGGTGTGTGCCGTCGCCTGTGTGCTCATCGGGCGGTCTCCAGCGGGGTCTTCAGTGCGGCCAAGCGCTGCACCGCCGGGGGGTGGCTGTAATGGAAGCGCACGTACCAGGGGTCAGGCGTCAAGGTCGAGGCGTTGTCCGTGTAGAGCTTGATAAGGGCCGATGAGAGGGCGCGCGGGTCGGCCTGTGCAGCGGCGTAGGCGTCAGCCTGGTACTCCTGCCGCCGCGACCACCACGCGCCCAGGGGGCTGAGCAGGAACAGCGCAGCCGGCAGGATCAAGGTGAACAGGGCCAAGGCCAGCCCATCGTTGGGTGCACCCAGGTTGGGCTGTACACCCAGTCCCACATAGAACCCGCTCCATTGCGAAGCGGCACCCAGCAAGGCCAGCCCCGCCAGACTGGCCAGCATGACCATGACCAGCCGCTGCGAAATGTGGCGATGACGGAAGTGACCGAGCTCATGCGCGAGTACGGCTTCCACTTCATCGGGCGTGAGCGACTTCAACAGGGTATCGAAGAAAACGACCCGCTTGGCACGGCCCAAGCCGGTGAAGTAGGCGTTGGCATGTGCCGACCGACGGCTGCTATCCATCACCAACAGGTCGCGTGCCGCAAAGCCGCAGCGGTCCATGAGGCGTCGAACACGCGCGGCCAGGGCTTCATCCTGCAGGGGAGTGAATCGGTTGAACATCGGGGCGATCCAGGTGGGGTAGACCACCATCATCAGCAGCTGGAAACCGGCCAAGACACCGAAGGCCCACAGCCACCAAGCGTCACCGGCCTGGCCCATCAGCCACAGCACCGCAGCCAGCAGCGGCGTCATCAGCAAAAGGTTCAAGGCGGTTCCCTTCAGCGCGTCTGACGCGTAGTCGCGCAGGCTCATGCGGTTGAAGCCAAATCGCTGCTCGACGCCGAAGTGGCGCAGCAGGTCGAAGGGAATCTCAATCAGCCCTGCAATCAAGCCCATGGCCAACAGCAGAGCCACTTGATAGGTCAGGGCCGATGAGGCCGAAGGGGCCGGGTCATGGATCCAGCCCCTCAAGCTGGTGTTGAGCAGGTCCAAGCCGCCCAACAGCGTCCAGCCCAGCAGCACAGCAGCCTCCACCGCCACGGCCACGAATTCCAGACGTGCCTTGGCGCCGCTGTAGTCGGCCGCCTTCTGGTGCTCGAGCAGGCTCACGCGATCCGAAAACGAATCGGGAACCGCCGAGCGGTTGGCCTGGACATGCTGAACCTGGCGCGACAGCAGCCACAGCCGGGTGAAGGCCTGCAGCAACACCAAGGCGGCGAAGGTCCAGGTGAGCCAGGGGAGGGCGTCGGGGCTTGTGTCCTGCATCAGCATGGCGCCAGTGTAGGCCTGCGACAATCCCCGCGCTCCATCCGCGACTTCCCGCCATGACCGAAAACAGCCTGCCCATCAACGAACAGAATCTGATCTGGATCGATCTGGAGATGACCGGCTTGTCGCCCAGTTCCGACCGCATCATCGAAATCGGTGTGGTGGTCACGGATGCCCACCTGCGCGTAAGGGTGGAGGGGCCCGTGTTGGCCATCCACCAGACCGATGCCGTCTTGGACGGGATGGACGCCTGGAACAAAGGCACGCACGGCAAGAGCGGCTTGATCGACCGGGTCCGTGCGTCAACGGTGGACGAGGCTGCTGCACAGTCGCGGGTCATCGAGTGGCTGTCCACCGTGGTACCCAAGGGCAAGAGTCCGATGTGCGGCAACTCCATCTGTCAGGACCGCCGCTTTCTGGCCCAGTACATGCCCGAGTTGGAGCGCTTTTTCCACTACCGCAACTTGGACGTGAGCACGCTCAAGGAGCTGGCGCGCCGCTGGAGGCCGCAAATCCTCGACGGCTTCAAAAAGGCGCAGGCCCATACGGCCCTGGCCGATATCCACGAGTCGATCGACGAACTGGCGTACTACCGGCAGCATTTCCTGCTGCCCTAGTGTGCGCTGCGGCTCAGCCTTGTACGTCCAGGAGTTCCACTTCGAACACGAGTGTGGCGTTGGGTGGGATCACGCCACCGGCTCCATAGGCGCCATAGCCCAGCTCAGGCGGAATGGTCAGGATGCGCGTACCGCCCACCTGCATGCCGGCCACACCCTCGTCCCAGCCCTGGATCACCATGCCGGCGCCCAGGCTGAACTCAAAGGGGTCGCCCCGGGACTTGCTGCTGTCGAATGATCGGCCGCGCCCGTCGGCGGCTTGAGGGTCATGCAACCAGCCGGTGTAGTGCACGGTGACGTCGTGACCGGCCTGCGCCGTGGTGCCTGTTCCGACGGTCAGGTCTTCGATCTTCAGGCCGCTGGGGGTGGTGCTCATGGGGGCTCCAGATTGAACAAGCCCGCATGGTAAGCCCAGCCGCTGCTCAGCCCCTTCGCGGCCCTCATGCCCAACGCTGGCCCCAGGCTTGCGTGGCGCGCTCGAGCCAGCGCGTCACGCCTTCGGTCTGCGGTGATTCGGGTGCCACCGCCAGGCCCAACACGTCAGCGGCGGCCTGTAGGGCCACCAGCGGGTGTTCCACGTCGACTGCCTGCGCCCCCGTTTGTTTGGACAGCTTTTGTCCATCGGCGGCCCAGACTAGGGGCGTGTGCAGGTAGCGCGGCGTGCAAACGCCCAAGGCCCTTTGCAGCCAAATCTGGCGCGGCGTGTTGTCGGCCAGGTCTTGCCCTCGCACGATATCGGTCACGCCCTGCAGAGCGTCGTCCACCACCACCGCCAGTTGGTAGGCCCACAGTCCATCCGCGCGCCGCACGATGAAGTCGCCCACCTCATGCGGCACGTCCTGGGATTGCTGTCCCAGCCTACGGTCGACCCAGGTGAGCACCGGCGGGCTGGCCGAAGGCTCGGGCTTGGTGGGTGACATGCTGTCCACGCGAACCCTCCAGGCCCGCACAGCGCGGGGTGTGCCCTTGCGACACGTGCCCGGGTAGACCGCCGGTGCATGCCGTGCGCGGAAAACGCCAGCTTCCCTCAGTGCCTGGTCGACGTCGTGGCGGCTGCAGGAGCAGCCATATGCCCAGCCCCCTTCGCGAAGCCGTGTCAGCGCGGCGTCGTAGTGAATGGCTCGGCGCGACTGCCACTGCACCGGTTCGTCCGGTCTCAGGCCCAGCCGATCCAATTGCTGCAGGATGAACTCGGCCGCCTGTGGGCTGCACCGCGGGGTGTCGGTGTCTTCGATCCGCACGAGCCAGGTTCCGCGGTGCGCCCTTGCGTCCAGGTAGCTGGCCAGTGCGGCCACCACCGAGCCTGCATGCAGCGGACCCGAAGGTGTGGGGGCAAAACGCCCACGATAGGGGATGGCCGGAGCGGCGCCCATGGCCGCGCTCACAGTCGCGTGAGCAAGGCGTGCCGCGTGGTGGGGCTGGCCAGCTGCGTCAACCACCACTTCAGCGCCAGGCCGAGCCCGGCAGCGGCGGCACCCGTGCCTGCGCGCCAGGCATAACCGAAAGCCGCGGTCGACGCGTTGCGCCGAACCGCCTTGGTGACCAACAGCCCGCGCTGCACCGGCTCGCGAATCCAGGGCTCGGGCATGAAGCCGATGCCCAATCCCCGCAACAGGGCTTGAAGCTTGTCGTGCTGGCTGGAGACGGTCAGCACGTCCTGCCCGGGCAGCAGATTCACCGTCAAGGGCGACAGGCGCGCGGCTGAATCCGACACGGCAGCGGCTCTGTGCTGAACGAGTTCATCGTCGCCGATGGGCTCCTTGGCGCCCGCCAAGGGGTGGTGTGGACTCATGGTCAGCACGAAGGGCAACTCGCCCAGGGGCTCGACCGCGTAACCCGCCGGTGGGCTCATGCCATTGAGCGACACCCCGATGGCCAGGTCGGCTTGCCCGGACAGAAGCGCCTCCCAAGTGCCGGCCAGCACCTCGGTGCGCAGCCTCAAGCGAGTCGGCGGTGGCCCCCCGAGCGCGGCATCGTGATCGTGCGCGCCCGGCACCCCTTGGGGACGCAGTTGGTAGAACGCGTCGACCAGTTCCAGCAGGGTAGGGGAGGAAAGCACACCATCCACGGCAATCGTCAACTCGGCCTCCCAACCGGTGGCCACCCGGCGGACCCGGTTGGCCACGCCGGCCATCTCAGCCAACAGGCGTCGGCCCTCGGTCAACAATTCCTGGCCCGCGGCCGTGAGCTTGGCCTGGCCCGACTTGCGATCGAACAGGAGTACGTCCAGCGACTCTTCGAGCTGGCGCACGCTGTAGGTCAGCGCCGATGGCACGCGACCGAGTTCGCGTGCCGCAGCAGCAAAGCTGCCATTTCGGGCGATCGCGTCCATCATCGTCAGGGCGTCCGGCGTCAGCGCGAGATGCTTGTGTGCCATGGGTTCATCATATTTGAACGGTTGCTTCATCCCCGCCGGCACTGCGGCCAGACGTGTCGCTCTACAGTGCCGACCATGCTGACACTTCGCCGCTCACTCGAGCGCGGTCACGCCGATCACGGCTGGCTGCGCAGCTTCCACAGCTTTTCTTTTGCGGGTTACCAGGACCCACGCTTCATGGGCTGGGGCAACCTGCGGGTCATCAACGAAGACCGCGTGGCGCCAGGCACGGGCTTTGGCACGCATGGACACCGCGACATGGAGATCGTCAGCGTGGTGCTCAGTGGCCGTTTGGGTCACCAGGACAGCCTGGGCCATGGCTCCACGATCGGCCCTGGTGAGGT
>JBEAWD010000213.1:0-10301 GCA_041160585.1 Pseudomonadota bacterium
TTGCGCGCCTATGCGGTCACCTTTGTGGTGTTCATGGGCATTGATGCCATTTGGCTCACGCAGATGGCCTCGCGGCTTTACCAGCCCACCATCGGCCACCTCTTGGCCCCGCAGCCCGACCTGCTGGCGGCCCTGGTCTTCTACCTGCTCTACATCCTGGGCATGGTGGTGTTTACCGTGAGGCCCGCTCAGCGGGATGCATCCCTGAAGTCCGCCGCCGGTCGCGGCGCCTTGTTCGGACTTGTGGCCTACGCCACCTACGACCTCACCAATCAGGCCACCCTGATCAACTGGCCGTGGTTCGTCACCGTCATCGATCTGATCTGGGGAACCTTCCTGACCGGCACGACCACGCTGCTGGCCAAGGCCTGGCTTCAGCGACGCACTTGAGCGCTGCTGTGGGGCTTCTGGTGGCGATCAAGCCCTGATCAGGTCGGTGGGGAAGGTGCTGCCGTTGAAGTTGGGGAACACCTGTGACAGCGCGGCATCGCCCACACCCAGGTGGCGCTGAAGCACCGGCGCCAGTACCGCGCGGAAGTCGGTGGTCACGGCCAGGTCACGGCCGTCCACCAGCGCCGCGCGGTCCAGGCCCGGCCAACTGCCCAGCACGCGTCCACCGGCCACCGGCCCACCCAGCAGCCACATCACATTGCCGCGTCCATGGTCGGTGCCGCCCGTCCCGTTCTGGCGCACGGTGCGACCGAACTCACTCATGACCACGATGACCGTCCGTTCGTAGGCCTCACCCAGGCCCTGCACCAACGATTCCAGGCCTTCGCCGAGGCTGGCCAGGCGATTGGCCAGCTGACCCCGTGCACCGCCCTGGTTCACATGCGTGTCCCAACCGCCCACCGAGGTGAAGGCCAGCTGCGTATTCGGGTCGGCCTGGATGAGCTGACCCAGCCGTTTGGCATCGGCCGCAAAGCCCCGCGCGGTGGGTGCACCATTGTCCGCACTGGGGTCGCTGCTGCGACCGTTGTCCATGCCCTGGCCGCTGCCCCGACTGCGGTCACTGGCCGCGGCCATGCTGCGGCTCATGTCGCTGCGGCTTTCGGCGGTCTCCCGAAAGGTGCGGCCCAGTGCATCCGCGCCCCCGTACAGCTTGGCCAACGCGGCCTGCACCTGGGGGTCATCAATGGCCTTGGCTTCGAAGGCGCGCGGGCCCAGTCCCAGAGAGGCCACGGCGGCCGGCCCGGCAAAGATGCGCGGCGGCGTAGCCCCCATGTTCACGGCGCGAGTGGGCGAAGCAGGCCCCGGCATCTGGGTCAACAGCCGGTTCATCCAGCCGTCAGGCGTGCTCTTGCGGCCAGGTGTGCCGGTCTCCATATAGTCCTGGGCATCGAAGTGCGAGCGCGTGGGGTCGGGCGAACCGCTGGCATGCACGAAACCCAGTTGGCCCTTGCCCCAGAAGGCATGTAGCCGCGCCAGAGAAGGGTGCAGGCCGAACTGACGGTCCAGCGGCAGCAGGGCGTCCTCACCCGTGCCCGGTGCAGCCAGCGCAATGGTGCTGCGCGCTTCTCGGTAGTGGCTCTCTGCGAACGGCACCACCACCGACAGGCCATCGACGGCGCCGCGCAGCATCACCACGACCAGCTTGTTGCCGGATTGGCCCGCAGGCGTCAGCGCATGCGCTGTGCCCAGGCCGCCCATGGCCGAGGTGGACCACAGGGCATGGAGGAATCGGCGTCTTTGCATGAGGGAACCTTTCGCTCAACGCTTCATGAATTCCGGGCTCGACAGCAGCAGGGCCAATCGCATGGGGGCCGGCTCAGCGCCCACGGTTTCGCGCGTGGCCACACCCAGCAGGGGCCCCAGGGTGTCGATCAGCCTTTGGGTGTCGGCCTCCGCACGTGCGCCTTGCCGGGCACGCCGCTCCGAGAGTGCGGTGGCGAACTGCACGCGCTGGGCCAAGGCCTCGGGGTTCATCCAGGCCACGGCCACGTTCTTGTAGCCGTCGGGTGTTTGGGCACCGTACAGGGGCATGCCCGCCTGTGCCAACACCTGCAGCAAAGGCTGCACATCCTGCGGCGTTTGCGTACCCAGCGCCCGCAAGCTGCTGATCATGTAGTGGTAGGGCGTCTTGAACTTTGCGCCATACAGGTCGGGCTGCCAGAACTCTTCAGAGGCCACGAGTTCACGCATCACGGCCCGAAGGTCACCCTGCGAGTTCAAGAAGCGGTCGGCCAAGCGCGCGACCAGGCTGGCCGGCGGTTGGTCGGCCACGAACGCTTGGGCCAGCTTGAAGCCGATGTGCCGTGCAGTGGCCGGATGCGAGGCCAATACGTCCAGGGCCATTTCCCCCTCGGCCTGCCCGGCGGGCGGCACCGTCAGACCCAGCCACTGCTTGGTGCCGGTGTCGTGCCGGCTCGCGTCGAACACGAAGAGCGAACCGGATCTGCCCTGACGCGCCGCGCGCTGGTCCACTGTCCAGCCGGTGAGCATGCGCGCCAACTCGGTCACGTCCTGCTGCGTGTAGCCGCCATCCACCCCCAGGGTGTGCAGCTCCATCAATTCCCGGGCGTAGTTCTCGTTCAAGCCGCTCAGCCTGGGCGCGTTCGGGTTGAGCGGCGCCAACAACCCCGCTGCCCGGTAGCCGGGGCGCACGCTTTGCGCGTTGTCCAGGTAGACCAGCATCGCCGGGTGCTTGGCCGTGGCGCCCAGCATGTCGCGAAACCGACCCAACACGTGGGGGCGGATCGCTTCGCGTTCGTAGGCACCGGCCAACACCGACACGGGGCCCTTGCCCGCGAACACGTTGAAGTGGTTGAACCAGAACTCGACCAGCACCTCCTGCAACTGCGCAGGGCTCTCGATGGCTCGCGCCAGCCGCGCTTGAGCGGCTTGCAGCACCACCGGGCGAACATACTGACGGCGCGCGTTGGCCTGCACCTCCTCAGTGGCGGGTGTGGCCTGGTTGCCCATGGGTGCAGCGGGCGTGGTGGCGGCCACCTGCAACACGCGTCGAAAGCGCGCCAGCAATTCGGCCTGGCTCAGCTGCTGCGTATCCAGCCCCGCAAGCCGCTCCTGCAGAGAAGCGGGCATGGGCAAGGCCTGGGGCTCAAGCTGCGAATCGATGAAGCTCGCCAACCACGCTTGCGCGCCGACACGGCGAATGCCCACCACATCTTCTGGGCGAGGCCCATACGCCAACCGGTTCAAGGCATGCAGCGCGCGGGCTTCATCCGGCGAGGTGCCCTGACGGGTGGCCGCCCTGGCCACGTGCGCCATGGGTGCGCTCAAGGCTGCCGCAGCGGCGCACGCCAAACCCGTTGCGACGCTTCTTCTGGAGATCATGGTCGGGCTCCCCGTGAACGAGGTTCAACAGAAACGGGACAAACGACGGTCATCCCTAAGCCTGGTTAAGCCGCGCCGTGCGCCTTGAACCAGGCCAAGCAACGCTTCCATCCGTCCTCGGCCGCTTCCTTGCGGTAGGTGGGGCGGTAATCGGCGTGAAAGGCATGTGGCGCATCGGGGTAGACCACGAACTCGCTGCGCCGTGCCGCCGCGCTGCCTTGCTGCAAGGCAGCCTTCATGCGCTCGACGGACTCAAGCGGAATGCCGTCGTCCTTACCGCCATACAGCCCCAGCACCGGTGCATTCAAGCGGCCCGCCAGGTCGATCGGGTGTGAGGGCCATGCCGGGTTGGCGGCTCCCACCAGCCGGCCGTACCAGGCCACGCCGGCCTTCACCTTGGGTTGGTGTGCGGCGTACAGCCAGGTGATGCGCCCGCCCCAGCAGAAACCGGTCACCGCCGCGCGTGAGCTGTCGGCACCTTGGCCCTGTGCCCAGTTCAGGCAAGCGTCCAGGTCGCCCATCACCTGCCCATCCGGGGTCTTCATGATGATCTCGGCGATCAGCTTGGCGATCTCACCGTAGGACCCCGGGTCTCCGGCTCGCGCGAACAGTTCGGGTGCCACAGCGAAGTAGCCTGCGCGGGCAAAGCGGTTGGCCACATCGGCGATGTATTCATGAACGCCGAAGATCTCGCTGATCACGAGCACCACCGGTGCGTTGCGCACGCCTGCCGGTGCCGCGCGGTAGACCGGCATCTTGAAGCCGGCCACGTCGATCGTTTCTTCGCCCACCGTCAGGCCGGCGGTCGGGGTCTTGATGGCGGTTTGCGCCACCACCGGGCCTGCAGCTGCGGCAATGCCCACGCCCAGGGCGCTGCGCGTGAAGCGGCGGCGGTCCACGCCACCGGGGGGAACGAGGCTGTCGAAGTCGGCTTGTGACATGGCGCGTTGCCTTCTCAGTTGCAGAGGAAGACTGATGGTAGCGAAGTTGGCGATACCCCCGGGCTGCGCCCCGGTGTGGGGCTTACCCCATCCCGCGCATGATGCCACCGCAGATACGCCTTGGCACAATCGTTCCATGACCGAGGCCCTGCTCGTCCTGTACTTTGTGGTCTTGTTCGCCACGCTGATCTTCAAGAGCCGTGTGGTTCAAGGGCCTTGGTTGTTTCTGCTGCGGGCCTTCTTTCCGAATTGGAAGTTCTTTCATGCGGTGGGCTATGTGCCCCACCTGCACGCCCGCTGCGCCAGACGCGACGAATCGGGTCACCTCCAGTGGACCGAGTGGCTGTCGATCTACCCACGCCGCAAGCGGCGTGTGCTCCACCTGTTCCACAACGCCGACACCAATCTCGGCATGGGTCAGCAGAACCTGGTCGATCACTTTTGGAGCGACCTCAACGACCTGCCTGAGGGGGCAGATCCCAGGCAGTTGGTGACCTACTCGATGATGGAGCGTCTGGTCGAACTTGAGCTCCAGGCGCACCATGGCGCGCACACGCATCGCCAGTTTGAGCTGCGCATGGTGCTGGACGATGTGGATGGCATGAAGGACTGCTACACGATGCTGCAGTCACCGGTGACGGCATGCCCTGGGGTTTGACGCTGGAGCAGGCCTTGCGCCTGACCGAATGCCTGTTCGCCCTGAGCCTGCTCATCCAGACCGTCGAGTTCCTGCGCCTGCGTGCGGCCACTGATGAACACGGTCTTTGGAGCTGGTCGCTTCAACGCCGCGACATACCGTCGGCGATGTGGCGCCGGATGCTCGACGTGCTGTTCACACCGTGGGTGCATCAACTGCACCTTTGGATGCGGCTGGTCGCTGCCTTGGCGCTCATCGTGCAGGGCGGCAGCCTGGGGCTGATGGTGTTTCTTTTCCTGGGCAATGTGCTGATCCTGATCCGGTGGCGCGGCGCTTTCAACGGGGGCAGCGATTTTCTGACCCTCGCTGTGTTGACGGGTCTGTTGGTCACCTACGCGGTGGCTGCATGGGGCGACACCGGGCTCGGCATGAAGGCCGGGCTTTGGTACATCGGCATTCAGTCGGTGACGTCCTACTTCATGTCGGGTGCCGTCAAGATCCTGCAGCCCGAGTGGCGCAGCGGTCGGGCCATGACCATCTTTCTGAATGCAGCCATCTACGGGCCATTGCCTGCGCGCCACCCCTTGCGCCGCCCCCGATGGGCCCAGTTGGGGTCCTGGATCTTCATTCTTTGGGAGTGCCTCTTTCCCTTGGCCTTGATCAACGCCACTTGGGCACTCGCGATGTGCGCGGTGGCTGCGCTGTTCCACTTCCTGGTGTTCTGGTTCTTCGGTCTGAACCGTTTCTTCTGGGCCTGGGTCGCTTCGTTTCCCGCCATCATCTGGTGTGCCGGCCAACGCCTGGGCGGATGAGCTCATCTGCCCCTGCGCGCCAGGCCTGACAATGCCGCCATGCCGTCCACCACGCTGGCCACTGCCCTGTACCTCATCGAATTGGTGGCCACACTGGCCTTCGCCCTGTCGGGCGTCATCGAGGCCGCTCGACGCCGGCTCGATGCCGTGGGCGTGGTGGTGGTGGCCGGCCTGGCCGCGTTCGGTGGGGGAACCTTGCGCGATGTGCTGCTGGATCGGCGCCCTTTCTTCTGGGTCACGCACACCGAACTGTTGTGGGGTGTCTTGATTCTGGGCATCGTGGCGATGCTGGTCATGCGGCGTCGCCATCTGGAGCCCACCGAGCGCGCGATGCAGTGGCCCGACGCCGTGGGCATGGGACTGTTCTCGGCCAGCGGCACCCAGATGAGCCTGGCCATGGGCCAGCCCCCACTCGTGGCGGTGGTCTTGGGCATGGTCACGGCTGTGTTCGGCGGTGTGTTGCGCGATATCGTGTGCAACGACATTCCCAAGGTGTTTCGCGACCATCGTCCCTACGCGCTGTTCGCCTTCGCCGGTGGTTGGGTGCTCATCGCGCTTGACCATGCCGGCGCGCCCCAATGGCTCGGTCTGGTGGTGGCCGCTTCGGTGGCCACGTCGCTGCGCCTGCTGGCCATGTGGCAGGATTGGAAGATTCCTTCGGTACCGCGATGAACCAACACCCAGTCGAGCCCACACCGGCGCACCGCCCATCGTCTTCTACGCTGCAGATCGACTTCGTATCCGACGTGGCCTGCCCGTGGTGTGCCGTGGGCCTCAACGCCCTGGAGCTGGCCATCGAGCGGGTCGAGGGCGAGGTGAGCGTAAAGCTGCAATTCCAGCCCTTTGAGCTCAACCCGCAGATGGGCCCCGAGGGCGAGGACAGCGCCGAGCACCTCAAGCGCAAGTACGGCATGGGTGATTCGCAGTTGGCCGCCGCGCGAGAGAACCTGCGCCGCCGGGGCCAGGAGGTGGGTTTCACCTTCGGGCAGCGCCCGCGCATTTGGAACACCTTCGATGCCCATCGCCTGATCCACTGGGCGGGCTTGCAGGGGCGACAACAGGCCATGAAGCGTGCCCTGCTGCAGGCCTACCAGGCCGATGACCGCAACCCGGGCGAGCGGGCCGTGCTGCTCGACTGCGCCCGGCAGTGCGGCTTGGATGAGCAGGCTGCAGCGCGCGTGATCGACAGCGGCGCCTATGCCGATGAGGTTCGTCAGGCCCAGGCACATTGGCGTGAGGCAGGCATCAACTCGGTGCCCTCCATCATCATCAACCAGCGCCATCTCATCCAAGGTGGACAGCCGGTAGAGGTCTTCGAGCAGGCATTGCGGCAGTTGGCGGGAACAAACGCCGACTAGCCCAGGCGCTACAAAGCCCTAGCGCTGCAGGTCGGCGCCGAATGTCGAATCATTCGGCTCATCTGATCGTCATTCGATAGGAGTCCTGATCATGAGCATCAAGGGAGTTCCGCGCGGGCTGCGCGCCGCGCTGGCGGGTCTGATGCTGTCGCTTCTGGGCGGCTGCGCCATCACGCCGCAGAAGGTGACCGTTCCGGTGGCCTCATCGGTTGACCTGCCCAGGTTCATGGGGCCCTGGTACGTCATCGGCGTGATCCCAACCTTTCTGGAAAGGGACATCTACAACGCCATCGAGTCCTATGAGCTAGCCGCCGACGGCACGATCAGCACCACCTTCACCTTCAACAAGGGTGCCTTCGACGGTCCGGCCAAGCGGATGCAGCCCCGGGGTTTCGTCATCCAGGGCAGCGGCAACGCGGTCTGGGGCATGCAGTTCGTGTGGCCGATCAAGGCCGAGTTTGTGATCGCACACCTCGACCCCGACTACAGCGAGACCATCATCGCGCGCAGCGCGCGCGACTATGTGTGGATCATGGCCCGAACGCCAACGATCAGCGATGCACGCTATGCCGCCCTCGTGGCCCGGGTGAAGGCCATGGGCTACGACACCGGCAAGTTGGTGAAGGTTCCGCAGCGCCCTGCGCCCCAGCCGGTTGGTGGGGCCAGTGGGACCGTCCGATAGCGGACGGTCCATCAGGCATCAGTAACGGTTACGGCCGCTGTCGCCGCCATAGCCACCACTGCGCGGTGCGCGGGCTTCCATCGGGCGCGCGATGTTCACGACCAGGTCACGGCCCCCCATGTTTTGGCCGTTCATTCCACGGATCGCCGCTTCGGCTTCCTGGCCGTTGGACATTTCGACAAAGCCGAAGCCTTTGGATCGACCGGTGTCGCGCTCCATCATGACCTTGGCCGATTGGACCTGACCGAAGGCAGAGAACTGTTGTTGCAGATCGTCGTCACGGACCGAGTAGGAGAGATTGCCGACGTAGAGTTTGTTGCTCATGGGGAGCCTTTCAGAAATAGCGTCCTGCCAGATTGAGGGCGCGAGTGGTAAAGATGGTTGGAGGTTGGTCAGCGCTTGCGCTTGAACGCAGGCGCGCCCGCAGCCCGTGGCTGCCGGTTCTCGATGTGCCGAAACATGATGCGGCCCTTGGTCAGGTCGTAGGGTGACATTTCCAGCGTGACGTTGTCGCCCGCCAAGATGCGAATCCGGTGTTTTCGCATCTTGCCGCCGGTGTACGCAATCAACTGGTGACCGTTCTCAAGCGTCACGCGGTACCGCGTATCGGGCAGCATTTCATCCACCTTGCCGTTCATTTCGATCAGTTCTTCTTTGGCCATCAGGCCTCCTGGGTTGTGAACTCCCGCGCAACAGCTGCGGGGTGTTCGTGCGCATCGGCCTGAAGTCACGCTGTCAGCCAGTTGGCTGAGCATGGCCACGCGCAGCCGTGTCAAGGGCTGCAAGAAACGCGGGAGTGGAGCTTGCCTAGGGAGAAGTCAGACCACTGAAAAAACCACGGGGCGTGGTGAGCAGTGGAGGTGGGCGGTGTTGGGGTACCGCTGCCTAGATCAAACTTGACGGCAGCCAGGGAAAGCGAAATAGCTGCTGCCCGACAAATGTACGGCAATCCAGGGTTTTGCACAACACACGGACACGCACTGGCGCGCTGGGATGCACCGCCTGGACGGCGGCGTGGGCTCGGGTCAGGGGAACTGCTCGTGAAGCAAGGCCTCAAACCGGCTCACCAAGGCCACGGTGGCCCAACCTTCTGTCATCCAGTGTTGGGCCAGCAAGCGGGCATCCAGCCGAACCATGTTCAGGCGAGGCTCCGGCACCGCCCTGGCTTGCAGGAAGTACAGCCCCGTGACCAGGGCCAGATCGTGTGTACTGCCGGAGCTGAAGTGACTGGCCAGTTGCCAAGCTGCCGACGCAATGTCGTCAAGGGGGACCAGGCGCTGCAGCACCTGGTCATGTGCCAGGCGGATCGCTTGTGAGGTGTTCGGTGGCCCATGGGGCTGTGCGTGGTTCTCCACCGCCGCCATGAAGCGTTCCAGGCTCATTCCCTGGGCGAACTGATTCCAATAGTCGTACATCTTGTGACCATCGTCCCGCACTCAATAGTTTAGCGATTGCAAACCCCTTCGTACAGGTTTCGTCAAGGGTGTGTCCCAGGCGGTGGCTTCCTGCGTAACATGCAGGCGTGACCCACCCTATGCCAGCCCCCAAGCGTTTCGACACGCTCACCCTCTCGGCCGCGACGCTTGAGAATCTTCTTCGCTTGGGTTACCTGGAGATGACGGCGATTCAGGCCGCCAGCCTGCCGCCTGCGCTGCAAGGCCGCGACCTGATCGCCCAGGCCAAGACCGGCAGCGGCAAGACCGCCGCCTTTGCCTTGGCTCTCTTGGCGCGTTTGGACCTGAGGCGCTTTGAGGTACAGGCCCTGGTTCTGTGCCCCACGCGGGAGCTGGCCGATCAGGTCACCACCGAGGTGCGCCGCTTGGCGCGTTCTGAGGACAACGTCAAGGTGGTGACCCTATCGGGTGGTGTTCCGCTTCGGGGCCAGACCAGCAGCCTGGAACGCGGCGCGCATGTGGTCGTGGGCACGCCCGGGCGCGTGCTCGACCACCTCGAGCGGGGGCACCTGCAGCTGTCTTCATTGGCCACGCTGGTGCTGGACGAAGCCGACCGCATGCTGGACATGGGGTTCTTCGACGACATTGCCAAAGTGGTGCGCCAATGCCCGGCCGCTCGCCAAACGCTGCTGTTCTCAGCCACCTACCCCCAGGGCATTGCCCAGCTGGCCGCGCAGTTCTTGCGTGAACCCGTCACGGTGAAGGTTCAGGCCCAGCACACTGAGCAACAGATCGACCAGCGTTGGTATGAGGTCAGCGAGGACCAGCGCCTGCCCACGGTGGCACGCTTGTTGGAGCACTTTCGCCCGGCGCGCACGCTGGCCTTCTGCAACACCAAGGCGCGCTGCCGCGATTTGGCCGGTCTGCTGCAGGCGCAGGGCTACAGCGCACTGGCGCTGCATGGCGATCTTGAGCAGCGCGACCGTGACCAGGTGCTGGTGAGCTTTGTCAACCGCAGCTGCTCGGTGCTCGTGGCCACCGACGTGGCCGCGCGCGGGCTGGATGTGGCCGGGCTGGAAGCAGTGGTCAACGTGGACATCTCACCGGATGCGCAGGCCCATGTGCACCGGATCGGCCGTACCGGTCGGGCGGGCGAAACCGGGCTGGCACTGAGCCTGGCCTC
>JBEAWD010000218.1:0-3234 GCA_041160585.1 Pseudomonadota bacterium
CCCCTGCTGCGCTGCCGTCACCGGCTCGTTCATGATCCCAAGCGGTCCCAACCTCCCCGGCATCAGAAACGGCCACCAATTCAGCCTTTTCGGACCCGGCTGGAGCGCTTGAACCGGAAAGCAGGGCAGCCCATTGGATCGCGAAGGCGGCGGCAACTTCTTGCCGCTGCCCTTGCGCTGGAGCATCGCCGACCCCGTCGGGCGTCGCCTGAACCCCGGCTCCCGACCCAAGGGGCACGGCATCCGCGTCCGGCGCTGGGTGACGGCCGGGCGATGCACCTGGAAGTTCCCCCGGCACCTGCACCCCGCCGCCCTGGCCATCCCGCACCTGACCCAATACGGCCGCGAAACCGCCGCCATCCGCAGCCGAATCGCCATGGCCACCCTGCGCGGCTGAGGTCTGCCCCACGGGTACGGGCCCCGTCGAGGGCGTCAACAAGCTGTCGGAAACTGAGTTCATGGGGCTGAAGGCCTTGCGCTGTTCATTCACCATGCCACCAGCGCCTTGGGCGCGGAGGCAGACGCGAGGCTCACAGCAAGAATCGTGACCGGACAGGGCTTGCCGCCAGGTGCGCTGGAGACGGCTCCACCGGCGCACGGCTGCCGCCAGTGGCACGCAGCTTGCTTTTAAGGGGTATGTCCACCCTCACCCTGTCGACCCTCCGACAGTCCCTGAGCCGCTTTGACGCCTCGGGCCTGGGGATTCCTGCGCTGGTCTTCGTCATCATGGCGATGCTGGTGCTGCCCCTGCCCGCCTGGCTGCTGGACGTCTTGTTCACCTTCAACATCATCAGTTCACTGGTGATCATTCTGATCGCGATCAACACGCGCAAGCCGCTCGAGTTCTCGATCTTTCCCTCGCTGCTGCTGTTTGCCACCATGCTGCGCTTGGCGCTGAATGTGGCGACCACCCGGGTGGTGCTGGTCAGCGGCCACGAGGGCCATGACGCGGCGGGCAAGGTCATTGCTGCCTTCGGCGAGTTCGTGGTGGCCGGCAACTACGTTGTCGGCTTCATTGTCTTCATCATCCTGATGATCATCAATTTCGTGGTGGTCACCAAGGGCGCGGGTCGTGTCTCCGAGGTCAATGCACGCTTCACCCTGGACGCCATGCCCGGCAAGCAGATGGCCATCGATGCCGACTTGAATGCCGGCATCATCGACAAGGAAACCGCCAACAAGCGGCGCGAAGAACTGAGCCAAGAGGCCGACTTCTTCGGCTCCATGGATGGCGCCTCCAAATTCGTCAGTGGCGACGCGATCGCCGGTCTTCTGATCCTGCTGATCAACATCATCGGCGGACTGGCCATTGGCATCATTCAGCATGACCTGTCGCCTGCCGAGGCCGGGCGCATCTACACCCTGTTGACCATCGGCGACGGACTCGCCGCCCAGATCCCAGCCTTGTTCTTGTCCATGGCCACGGCCATCATTGTCACGCGGGTCACCACCAGCGAGACGATGACCGAGCAGGCCGTCTCACAGCTCAACAACCCCAACGCCCTGTTCGTGGCGGCGGGCATCGTGTTCCTGCTGGGTCTGGTGCCCGGCATGCCCCATCTGGTGTTCTTTGCCCTGGCCACCTGCACGGCCGGTGTGGGATGGATGACGCTGCGCAACCGAGTGCAGGACGAGTCCACCGCTGCCGAGGCCGCGAAGCCCCTCATTGACGCCCCCAAGGAACTCGACTGGAGCGACCTGGACCAGGTCGATCTCATCGGCCTGGAAATCGGCTACGGCCTGCTGCCCCTGGTGAATGCAGAAACCGGCGGCCAGCTCATGCAGCGCGTCAAGGGCGTGCGCAAGAAGCTGTCGGCTGAGTTGGGCTTCCTGGTGCAACCGGTTCGCATCCGGGACGCCCTCAGTCTTGAACCCGACAGCTACCAGATCGTTCTCAATGGTGTGGTGCGCGGTCGCGCCGAGGTGAAAGTCGGTAAGGAGCTGGCCATCAATCCGGGACGTGTGTATGGCCAAGTGGAAGGCGAGGCCACCAAGGAACCCGCCTTCGGACTGGAGGCTGTCTGGATCGACCCTGCCCAGCGTGAGTACGCCCGCTCCATGGGCTACACGGTGGTCGATCCGGCCACTGCCATCGCCACCCATCTCAACAAGGTGCTGCGCGAAAACGCCGCCGACCTGCTGAGCCACGACGAAGTGCAGCAGTTGCTGGACAAGCTGGCCGCCCGCGCGCCTAAGCTCGTGGAAGACCTCACACCGGCCAAGCTGTCTTTGGGCGTCATCACGCGCACGCTGCAGCAGCTTCTGACCGAATCGGTGTCCATCCGTGACATGCGCAGCATCGCCGAGGCCTTGACCGACGCCAGCAGCCGCACCCAGGACCCCGAGCAACTGGCCGCGCAAGTGCGACCCAAGATTGGCCGCATGATCATGCAGGCCCTGATCGATCCGCAAGACACCCTGCTGGCGATGACACTGGACCCCGCGCTGGAGCAGATGCTTCACAACGTGTCGCAGCACAGCCAGCCCGGCCAGGGTCTGATGCTTGAGCCGGGACTGGCCGATCGCCTGTTCCGCGCACTGCGCGACGGTGCACGCACTGTCGAGGAACAGGGTCACCCCGCTGTGTTGGTGGTCTCCCCCGGCGTGCGGCCTTGGCTGGCGCGCATGGTGCGTCATCGCATCACCGACCTCACCGTGCTGTCCTACAGCGAAATTCCAGAAGACCAGGCTGTCAAGGTGATCCACACCGTGACCGCTGAGGTCCAGGCCTGAACCGGCCGTAACCGCCCGCATAGGAGCAACTCAACATGAAACTCCAACGCATCCTGGCCAAGGATTCCCGCAGTGCCAATGAACAGGCAATCGCCAAATACGGGCGCGATGTGCTGGTGGTCTCCAACAACCGGGTCAACGGGATGACCGAGCTCATCGTGGCCGTTGATGTGGAGCCCGAGAAGATGCCCCCTCCCATGATGCCGCGCGGCGGTGGCGAGCCTTTTGAGTCGGCGCTGCGCCAACAACTCAAGGCCACACCGTCGGATTCCTCTGCATCGCCGCAGCCGATGGCGGTGAAGGCACAAGCCCAGCCCCAGGCTCCTGCCCACGGGACGGCCGACCTGGCGGCAACACCTTCAGAAGACTTCATGCCTGCGCAGATGGCCCTGATGCAAGCCGCCAAGCGCGCGGCTGCCCAGTCATTGGGACAGAGCGAACCGTTGCGTCCCCCGGCAGCTCATCCGCAAACGCAATCACCCATTGAAGCGCGCACGGACC
>JBEAWD010000273.1:0-2916 GCA_041160585.1 Pseudomonadota bacterium
GCGGCAAAACCGTTGTCGCGCAGGGTCCAATCCAGGCGGTTGAACCAGTCGCCCGAGTCGTAGCTGTTGAGATCCATCGACTTTGAGCGAAGGATTTCCTGGCCTGCGTGCCAATAGGCCACGCCCTGCGACAGGGCCACCAAGGCCGATCCCAGAACCTGGATCTGCGCCCGCTCCAGCACCGTTACCGAAAGCGGCAGCTTGAAGGCGTTGAGATCGAAAAGCGTCGGGTTGTCGTGGTTCTCCACATAGTTCACCACTTCGCCTGGCTCAATCACATACCCCGCTGGTTGGCCGCTGTAGGGCAGGTCTTCAAGCGCCACCACCCGACCGTCGTTGAGGGCCATGCGGAAGTCCCTGAGGGACCCCACAAGGCCAGCGCGAATGAGATCGGCCGCCTCCGCCCGATCTGGGCCTTGTGCCCCATTGAGCCAACCTTTGCGAGAGACCGTGGTGGCCACATCATCGCCATGCCGCGTCCCACGGGCTGCATCGCGCAGGCGGTCATTGAAGGTCGCGATCCCACTGCCGGCCAGCGAGAGCTGAGAGGCCTGCACAAAGCGCGCGCCGTTGGCGATTTCGCCAAAGTTCCAGCCTTCGCCAATCAGCGGAATGAAGCGGCCGGCGGCCCGGTTCACTGCGCGCTGCAGGGCTTCCATGGCCTCGCGGGGCTGATGGCCCATCAGGTCGAAACGGAAGCCGTCGATCGCATGGTGCCGCACCCACAGCACGGCCGAATCGATCATGAGCTTGCCCATCATCAAGTGCTCGGTGGCCGTGTTGTCGCAGCAGGTGGACCGCTCCACTTCGCCAAGGGCGTTCAGGCGGTGGTAGTACCCCGGTACCACCCGATCCAGCACCGAACGCGGGTCCTGCCCCGCAGCCGACATGTGGTTATAGACGACATCCATGCCCACCCGCAGCCCCAGGCTGTGCAAGGCCATCACCATCTGCCGCAGCTCCCGGATGCGCACCGCCGGATCTGCGGCATCGGTGGCGAAACTGCCCTCGGGCGCATTGAAGTGCCAAGGGTCATAGCCCCAGTTGAAGCAGTCACGGGAGGCCATCGCCATCACCAGAGCCTGAGGTTCCTCGGAATCCGGTGCAGCCGCGCGCAGGCGCTTCTCATCGGGCGATTGACAGCCCTTCTCCGGCACCGTGGCCAGGTCGAATACCGGCAAGAGATGCACATCGGTCAGCCCCGCGCGTGCCAGCTCGCTCAAGTGCCGCATCCCATCGCTTCGGGCATGGGTGAAGGCCAGATATTTGCCACGATGCGCAGCCGGCACGCTGCGGTCGCCAGCGGAAAAATCACGCACGTGCAGTTCGCTGATGACCATGTCGACGGCGTGCGCGGGCGCCGCGGGTCGCGCATGGCGGGCCCATCCTGGTGGTGCCAGTGCTGGGTCTTCCAGGTCGCCGATCCAGCTGTGCTGCGAATCGACGGTGAGGCTCACGGAGTATGGGTCGGTCACCCGGTTGATGACCCAGCCGTCTCGCGGTGCCCATACCTCCACCAGGTATCGGTAGGTGTGGCCGCGCAGGGGCCCAGGATGTTGAGCGCGCCACACCCCTGTGGAATCCTCAAGCTCGGCCTTCAGCACCGCTTTCAGACCCACGCCCCGCGGGCCGTGCATGCAGACCCAGACGCGCCGCGCCGTCGGCGCCCACAGAGCCCAATCCGCCGGACCCTGCGCATTCACCGGTGCCCTCACACCAAGGTCCAATGGCTCGGCTGCGCGGGCGTACAGCGCGTCCAGCGCCTGGGCCGCCTGCAGCCGCTCCAACACCACCGCCCGGCCCTGCCCATCCAGCCCAACGAGCGCCGACGCCCCCACCTGCAAGGCCTTCAGGCTGGCCGTGTCCATCACCGAACCTTGGTTGGTGGGCTGCAGACGCAGCACAGGGCCCGACCCCAGGTGCGACGTTGCGCGGGCGGCATCGGTGGCCATGGCCGCATCCCGCACATTGCCGACCACCTCAACCAAGGTGATCGCTCGAGTCCCCGGCGGCAAGGCCCCCCCGGCTCGCCAGTCGGTGGCCAGTGAATCGCCGTGTGCCAGTACCCAATGCGCCACCGCCGATTTCACAGCAGCTTGCGCAGCGCCTTGCCCCACGCGTATCGTGTGTTCGTCCAGCCAGGCCGCCTGCGCGGTGGTGGCTCGCCAATCGGCCGATACGGCAGGCCCCACGGTGCGCGAAGGGGCCGTTGCCATACAAGCGGCCGCCATCGACCCGGCGTCTGGTGGTGAAGGTGCCGCCCGTACGGGCGCCGCACCAAACAGACCGGCCAACAGACCGGCGATCATGCCGCCAACCATGCCGCTGCGCATCGAGCTTTGAGCAGGCCGAGGGAAGGCGCAGGCCACAAACGGTCGGTAGAACATCATCAATGCGCCTGAATTGCCGGCGTGAAATCCAAAGGAGCGGTAGTTTTACTACATTTCGGCCGGCCTTAAACCTCTAAACTGTCAAGGTCGACGAAAGTTAGGGCCGCTGAAATCGACGGATGCACCCCGATGTTAAGTAGTAAAACTACCTTTAGAGGTGGCAACTGCCGGCCTCACCCCAACCCAGCCATCAACCGAATCGCCGGTGTCGTCAGCACCTTCGCGTTCTCATGCCTGTTGGCACTCTCGGCCTGCGGAGGCGGTGGCGGCGGCAGCGGCGGCGCGGTGGTCATCACGCCCCCGGTCTCCGGGGGCGGCGGAACCGTCACGCCTCCCACCACCAATCTGCCGGCCTTCGATACCAGCACCATCACCGTCAATAGCGCCGCCACCTCGCTGCCCGAAGGCTGGCAAAACGGCGCCTTCATGCAGGTCTTCGTCCGCAGCTACCAGGACAGCGACGGCGACGGCGTGGGAGACCTCAAGGGCCTGATCTCGCGTCTGGATTACCTGAAGGATCTGGGCA